>DAEN01000093.1:0-36111 GCA_002495315.1 Thaumarchaeota archaeon UBA141 | reverse complement strand
TATCATCAGGTTCTTCTTCCCGAACAACATTCAAAAATGCCAAACTCCTATAGATCTTGGGTATAGTAACAATACAAGAAGAAATGTGCTAAAATGCACTAGATGAATACTTTGTTTTACGCATATCGCTTGGTTTCTTCTGATGATAACAAGTCTTGTTCTTGTTTGATAGTCCATGTGGAATATTTCACTCACGATTATTTGATCAGGTTTAATCTTCTGTTATTCAGACTCATCAGTTTGTTGTCATCTTCCAGAAAGTTTGAAACTCCGACACTCTATTGGCACCTAGTTAGTGGTCAGGATGCGTGGAGGATCCATTTCTTACCACAAGAAACATCCGGAAAATACTGTCAGTAATTTAAAAACTTAGGTGGTTATCGACCCCGAGTCTGCATTCGGAAGCATTCTTCCCGCACACACTGTAAAGAAATTCCTAAAACTTGAATATCATTAAGAAGGAAAGTTTCCCTACCTTCTTCACAGCCGAGCTATTCGCAAGTTTCTCTTTCACTGCCCGGCCAACAATACGATTTCCAACCAGATTTGCTGCCGTGGAAGACCTAATTAGTTCGATTGCCTGTTCACTATTTATTGTGTCTCCGCCGAAGTATTCATGAGAAATATGCATCTCGAAATTGTCACGTTTTACGGTAGTTCCGATCAACTCTGCGTCACATATGTTAATCAGCCGAATACCTTCCGAACTAATCATACGTGCGAAATAGGGCTTGTCGCCCACTGCCTCCTCACGCCTTCCTAACAGCAGACCGAGCTCCACATGCTTCGCAGACTAAGAATTGAAGGCGATTCATCTTCTCGAGATGTGAATCTGGACTTTCACAAACAGGACATAGTACTAATTCTCGCATGTACCGGTTGAGTAGAACAATAAATGATTGCTTATCTCTACGTCCGATGAAGATCGCTCTGTCGCCATCCAAGGACGCAGCGGTGGCCATCTCCTTTGCTAGGAACACGAGTACTTTGTCTGGGTCGCGCCTTAACGTCCGCGGATATTCCATGAAGTTACGTAGGATGGTCTTGTTGCCGATCCATTGTACTTCAGGCATTGGAAGCTCAAGCCTAGTAACTTTTGATTTTTCATTCGATTCGCCCAAACTGGTCCTCACTCTCTGAAGAAGCGATTTGTAACTAGAGTCCATAGCAAGAATTTCCTATATCGAATATATCAATCTGTTGAGCTTTGAACATAAAAATCCCTGTTGAAGTAATCCAGACGATTTTCTTAGTAAGAACTTGTGATACTATACTAGCTCTCTTCGATACTTGCTCTGATGAAAGAATTGGGAGAATTTGTTACTCCTCGAGAGGACGTTGAGCACAACTTGGTTTTTCTCTTATTCAATCTACTTTAACCTTATATCGACATGGAAGTTGTCCATTCTGTATTTATGGCAGTAGAATTGCCTAAAAGCCTCGCCCTCGCGTATACCAAATTAGTCTTCGACTACAAGGTCTTCAAATATCCAAAAGCCGTCGAAATGATGAAAGACTTCGCCAAACAGTGGGGTTTCGTAGAGAAGAAGGCCTTTGAGGGTGTTCGTGAGTTTACGGGCCTGAAGCCCAGAGATGCTATTGAAATGCGTTTTATTCCCACAGACAGAAGAACAAAGGACCTCCCCATCATAATACCTCGCAATTATGCAAAAGAGATTATCATTCCCTTTCGGCCGACTGCTGAATCGATAAGGCGAATCAATGAACATGTAATAGATAGCCTGACGTATTGTGTACTTCGACAGCACCTTGACGGCGAGCTGCAAGACGACATAGGAATTTGGCTTATAGAGATGCATAGCTTTGTGATTGGAGCTCAGCTAGCTGGAATAATGCGAAGTAGAGGCAAAGGTCGCGAAACACGCAGAAAGTCGCCACAGGAAACTCGAGCCCTTCTTTCTGACAACGAAACGCGACGTCTACTCTCGGAATTCCTGCACGAGCGAAAAGTGCAATTACCCCATGGCCTTGTACAAGATGACGTGTTCAAGATCATTGCAAACGAATACTCCCGGGTTAGAAACTATGATGGTAAGCAATGGCTACTCCGTATTCACGGCCGCGTCACACGAAGACCAAGACGAGTTCGCTAGATACGGCCAGCCTACCAAGTCAGGCATACCCCATGATATACTTCTCTTGATAACTCGATGGTGGATTTGTAGAATTCTTGAAAGAAGCGTCTACTAAAGCACGTGCTGTTCTGTTAGGACTATTAGTCAGTCTGGTCGCGATTGCTGTCTTCTCACTAACTTTTTCTGTAAGATTCGAAGATATTTTGCAAATCGGAGCGCGCACCTTCGCTTTGGCAGGATTTCTTGCACTTCTGCGTCTCTTTGTCCAAGGCATTCGTTTCCATCTTCTTGCAATGAGAATAATTCCCAACTACCGAGCAAAATTCCATGAAGGGGTGACTATTCGTATTGCTAGTGAGGCAATTAGTCTGATTACGCCTTCATACATTGGCGGAGAGGCATTGCGAGTTACGTGGCTAATGCATCGTAAGCTCGATATAGGAGCTGGTCTGTTGGTGGTAGCTCTAGAAATCTTTGCAGATGTAATAGTAGGCTCTCTTCTAACTTTAGCCGGCTCGGCAATTCTTATGATGCGGGGAGAAGTTGCCACTGGAATCTTTCTAGCAGTCATCGGGACATCTATGCTAGGTTTCTACTTGCTTCTATTCGTGGGAAGTTCAAGAGGATCAATCGAATTTCCGCGAGTAATAGTGGGTTTTGCAAGAAGGTTCTTTGGTGAGTCAAGGAGTGACCGTTTCTTCTCATGGTTCACAAAGACTTCAAAATCTTATACAGACGCATTCTCTAGAACCCATGGATATCCACTCTATGTAAATCTCGCATTGTCTCTAGCTCATTCAATTCTCTTGGCACTCCTGTCTGGTCTTATATTACATCTAGTCTTTGAGGGTGGGGGCGTTCCCATTGGACTAACTGAGTCTGCTATTGCATCGTATGTGTCTCTAACGTTCGGCTCGATTCCAATAACTCCAGGAGGGTCCGGCCTAAGCGAAGTCGGAGTTTACCTGTTTACCGGTTCATTGGTGAATTCTAATCCATGGAGTGCCATCATAACATGGAGAGTAGCTTCTTATCACGTACCACTAGTCCTCGGAATATCTTTTCTCCTTCTAGTCGTCCCTAAATTCTTGACAAAGTCCGGCCCGAAAGACTCGTTACAGAGAGAGTCATAGCACATTCCTTCTTCATGCTTAACCAATAGTGCTCATAGTATTTTGATGACTTCAAGATCTAATGCTAGAATGTGAAGGCAATCCGAAAGTGGTAACAAACCATTCGATCATTTCGGTGAGCCCATGGTCCCAGAGTCGCGTTGGTGTCCAACTAAGCTTCTGTTTAAGACGAGAAACATCACTGCTGTAGCCCCCGACGTCACCCACCCATGGGACAGGAGTGTGTAGAATCTTCGGTTTTATCTCCAACGTGTTACATATTTTCTTCACTACATCCATGACACTACGCGCTGTTCCCGATCCTACATTGAAAAGCCATTCATCACTGTCAGTCATACCAATCTTCACAAAGGCTTCTACTACATCAGCTACGTGAATATAATCCCTAACTTGATTCCCGTCACCTATTAAACGCAACTTGTGCTGATTGTTCCTAAGTTTCCACAATAGGTCGAAGAACAAGTATTTTCTCTGCCTGGGCCCATAAGCGTTGAATAGCCTAGCCACGCGGATATCCAATCCGAAGCTACGATATAGCTGACAATACATCTCAGAACAATATTTGCTGACGCCATAAACTGAATTTGGCTGGGCAAAATCTGTCTCACAGACAGTAGATTTTGGACTTGAACCATAGATCGCGGCTGATGAAACAACCATGACTCTGGAATGAGTCTTTTTGGCTGCTTCCAGAACATTCAATGCCCCTTTTACTACGACGTCAGTCATTATCTGTGGAGAAGAAGAGCTGTACCGAATAGCGTGACCCACTTTGTTAGGGATAGGAGCTGCTAGGTGAAATATGACGCCGGGCCTTTCCCTGGAAATTATTTCATTCAATCTTGTCGCGTGCCTGACATCTGTTCGGAGCAAAGTCATCATTCTGGATTTAGGTAGATTCTCTACAAAACCTGTTGTCACGTTATCGACTACAAGGACCCTCAGGCCACGTTGAAGTAGCGCATCAACGAGATGGCTACCAACAAACCCAGCTCCTCCTGTTACAAGAACCGTATCAGAATCTGTCTCCAGCGATTTTTCACCCTACTCTAGTTCCGGGTTAATTTTTCCATAGCTGTTCTCAATCCGATCAGTAACTATGTCCCAAGTGAAGGCTTTCTCAACAGTCCTCCTTGCATTTTGGCCGATTTCTGCTCTCTTTTCTCCATCATTCATAAGACCTATGATAGCATTCGCTAACAGTTCCGGTGACTTTGACTGTGCCAGTATCCCGTCAACATCATGAGTGAGCACTCCAGATATTGAAGGTATATTTGTCCCCACTATCGGAGCTCCCGACGACATCGCCTCGAGCAAGGTCGTTGGTTGTCCCTCATAATGTGAAGGAACTACGCAGACCGCAGCACTACGATAAATTGACTGTAGGTCTTTCAAGGGGAGAAAGCCAAGAAATTGGAAGCTTGTTTCAACGCCTGCATCCTTGACTCTCTTTTCTAGGAGCCCCCGCAACGGGCCTTTCCCAACTATCAAGAACTTCGCATCCGGCCTTTCTTTCAGTATAGTCTTGCTACTTGCTAGAAGATCAAATAGTCCCTTACGATATGCCAAGCGCCCTACGTAAAGAATAGTATTATCCTCGCGACGATCCTTTCCTGGAAGATAGAATTTCTCATCCACGCCGTTTCCAACAACGTCAATTTCGCCTCTAAAACCACATGACATAAATTCCGACGCGACGGATCTAGAAACAGTGGTCACATATTGCGCGTTGCGAAGAAGTTCTTCTTCTATTCTGAGACTCATCACACCTTGTAATTTTATGGCTGCAGACTGACGATCTACAACCTCTACCGATCGAATCCCAAATCTAAGCGCTGAATGCATAGTAGCAACGACGGGAATACCAACACGTACTGAGGGAGATAGAGGGGAATGAATATGGATGAGATCGAGATTCTTTCGAAGGGATCGAACTAACGAATCTACGAAAAGGCCGTGAAGTTGAACATGGAAAGGATAAACTGGCATAAATGGAGCTTCATGAACTACGACTCCGTTGATCTGCTTGGAGTCCCTCCATCCAAGGCCTCCACGCGTGACTAAGAGTACTTTGTGTCCTCTATCAACTAGCTTTCGAGCTAAATGAGTAACGTAGTTGCCTATGCCCTCTTCGGCAGGGTAAGCTGTGGACCATATCATGCAGATCTGTAATCGTCTACGTCCCAACTCAGAATCACCTCTACCTGATCATAACTGATAACATTGCCCGTTTATGTATGTCACATTAGTCCTCATTTTCAACTTTCTTGCCTATAAGATGGATTTGACTGCACAGCCTCAATAGAGATCCTCTTAATCTTGTCGTACATCTGGTCCCAATTCGGTTGTTGGAAAATATACCCTCTCGCTCTGAGGCCTATTTCCTTAGCCAAGTTCGGATTCCGATAGAGTAGTAACATCTGCTCAACAATCTCTTCTGGTCTGTTTGGATGTACAAGAATTCCTCGTCCCCCATTTACCAATTCTGGCAGACCGTCTACTCTGGTAGTTATAACAGGTACACCTAGCGATAGGGCTTCAAGTACTGTAAGAGGCATATCTGACGACACCATCTTGAACGGGAGAACAATGATGTTGGTGTTTTTCAACCTTGCAAACATATCTTCTCTACTCATTCTGTCAACCCAAATTTCTAGATCGTCCGCCAGGCCCATCTTCTTTATTGTTCTAGCCAATATATTCTGGTGACTCTTTTGGATTTTCTGGACAGCTAAGTCTAGACGATACAACATCACCAACTTGGAATTACTAACTTCCTGCTTGAATCTTGCGAAGGCCTCTATGACCGTATCCGCTCCTCTGAGAGTCAGAGGTGGACCGAAGTAGGCAGCTGTAAAACAATTAGATGGCTCCGAACTATTATCAGCAGCAACGAGAGATCGATTATCGACACCAGGTAGAACAACCTCAATCTTATCTGCTCGTACACCCATTTTTGTCAATCCCTCTTTGGCTGCTCTGCTTTCAGTAATGACGCGATAAAACATCTGTGAGTTGAGAATTTGCCTAACTATGATTCGGGGGACAGCTAACCCTGCAATATGTACAGCAAGTAACGGGAGGTTGCGCAAGAAATCCTTTAGTCCAAGCCTGATCAGGTCAAACAGTCCATAATGTGGACTAGTGTAAATTCCTATGATTGGCTTTCCAATCTGCTTGAAGACTCCAGGACGAAGAAAGCTCGTTATACCAATCGTCCAAAGAATTACGCTAGGTGATAGTATCTCTATCTCTTTGAGAAACTCTTTTCTCTTTTTGCCGAATAGGGCATGAATTTGTGAGACTCTCCGTATATGCAACTCTTCTATCTTTTGTTCTTTAGGTCGTCTAGGGAATGCATCAGTCAACAAAACCGTGTTTGGGTTGTCCCGAGTCAAGCGCTTTGTAATTTCATATATGTACCTCCGAGGCTGTTGGTGTACATTCCCCTTATGGAAATTGAGGCATATTACACAGACTTTCAATAGACGCATTGCTCCAAAGTAAACGCTACCTCCAATTTCTGAGCTGGTATCTTCTTGCACTAACCATGTTTCTTTTGCCGTCTCAACAGCTCAAGATATCCCTGTAATGTACTAAGAAGCCGGGAACTAGTCAAAGCCAGTAAAGGAGTTGATCCGCGGAGCTCTCTTATGGCTTCGGACAGAGATGCTGTATTGTCCACAACTTTTATTCCCCTAAGATGAGATAATCTCATAGCTAGTTCTAGCTGATGATCATCAATATGCTCACCAAATTTCTTCGACCGTGGAACAATTATGGTAGGTTTCCTAAGAAATAAGGCCTTCAAAAGCGATGCCACTCCAGAATGAGAAATAATCATACTTGCTTGAGCCATTAGCTGGTCCATCTCGGACTCCCCCACAAATCCGAAGTACGCTGCATTCACCGGCTTGTATCTACTAATTCCGACCTGAATCAAGATTTCTTCACTGATCGTTGGAGCAATATTATCGATAGCTTGTATGAGTCTATCAAAAGCTTGGGTATGGTTGCCGACTGTCGCAAGAATCATATTATTGACCCCACATAGCGCGCTTTGGAGCCATATTTTTCAAGAAGCTTCTGCGACTGCACCAGGAATAAATCCGCAATCGGGTAAACTAGTCTTCCCGTCCCTGAGGGTGAAAGAATACGCGCTACACTCTCGATGAAGATTGCATGAATCCCCAAGATCTTTGCTACAAATAACGCGGGTACAGCTATCTCAGAGCCAGTCGATATGACGACGTCTGGTTTTTCCTTGATTAGAATTCGAAGCATCATTGCGAAGGCCATTATCATTCGCCAAGGGTTTCGGCCTATGTTATTCAGGTAGTATCTTGGTCTTATTTCGGAGCCTGAGAAACCATGATAGGTTATGTAAAACACTTCAAATCCCTTGAATGCTTCTCTTAACAGCCAAAGCTGATACAGATGACCTCCATGAGAGGACACTAGACAAGCCTTCATGGTTTTCCAGCTGTGTCTCCATACTCCATGGTTTAAATTGTGACGTATCTCAATCATCCATAGTTTAGGAATCTTCTCCTAGAATAAACCAGGCGAGAAATTCCCAGACGTGTTCGTAGCTCACCAAAGCTTTAGTTGATATCATTAGGTTCCTTCTCCATCTTTTCCAAGAACGTCCGAAAAACGAGTTGTTCGAATGTACTCTGTGGATAGAATATTTTCTGGATCATATAGGATAATCGGTACATCGTTCTTAACTTTCTTTCTGAACCATTCAACATTATCTGCTACATAGATATCGAGTGGGAAAGCCGATGCCAGAGCGCGACTGTGCTCAAGAAGGAGGAAGACAGACACCTTCAATCCGTTTACAATTCCTCTTTTCCTTAGAATCCGCACATCCAAATCCGAAGTTGCAGTCAATTTTCCACGCGAAATACTCCCGATCATCATCCCAGCAAGGATGCTATCTTGAGAGCAGACTCGTTGCTCCAGCTGTAGTGCAAAATTCTTGAACTTAGTATGGCTAACGTGGGAAAGACCAGCATTCTTGAGCGCCACAAAAAACTGGCCGTTGAAAAGATAGTTCATGGTATGCGCTATCAGGAACCCCAATAGAATTGTCCAGCCCATATGCAACTGGAGGACTGTGCTAAGGGTGTAGCTTACTACACCTAGAAACAACAGCTCGAGCACTAGCTTGAAGAGTAGCTCAGTTCTATCTACATGGAATATACTCTGGAAGGCCCAGCTTGATCCTATTACGATCAGCTTTCTTATAGGCGACGGTATGGTTTCTTTATGTAAGATTTTGAAGTAAACACTAGACTCGTCCATAGTCCAACCACAGCTTTTCTAAGATAAGGTTGTGTATGGCTCCTATTGAACCCTCTGTGCTTATTATTGGAATTCCGAGTTCTTCGGTAACTTTAGTGAAAAGCAGCTGTCGTTCGTCAAGAGTGACATCAAACTCTAGCTCCTCCCGCCTATATCGTAATAGATCAGGTGGAAGAGAGAGGCCAACTTTCACATGTGTTTTTGGAACTAGTCTGAGCAGTAGTCGACCTATTGTACTTCTCAGCAAGTCGGTTCTTCCTGTTGATACCATAAGATCAACTAGTCCGTCATAGACAAAGCGATCTGCGATTACTATCCGACCAAATAATGTATGCAAGTGTACTTTGAGTGTCATGTTAATGACTGTATCAATGTAGAATGTAATGGGGTAAAGGCTGGCCAATGCCTTCGATTTTCCAAAAAAGTGCATACCAATCTCAGTGCCTTGTGTAGTTCTGTATATTCTAGTAAATCCCCCGATCCTCGCCAAGGCTAATAGAGGCACTGAAAAGAAATGGCCGAACCTAACGTGTGAATAGATGCATCTATAACCTCTATGGCGAAGATATTTGATGAGTAAAGCTGCTTGGGTCGTTTTGCCAGTACCATCTACACCACTGATGCTAATGACTAGTCCGCTTTTCATTCAAGATCATCTTGTCTTCTTTCTGGAAAAAAAACCTTCCAATAAAATCCAGGTATTATCAGGTTTCCTGATTTAATCACTTTTCGTGGTTCCACTTGGTCATGTCTTTGTACTCGCGGGCTGGATTGCCAAAATAGATCTTTCCTGACGGGATATTCTGTGTGACTACAGATCCTGCACCTATTTTTGCCTCTTCTCCTATAGTGACGCCAGGCAATAGAGTCACGTTACCTCCAATTACTACCCGATCTTCTATCACAGCTGGTTCCAATGATTTCATTTTCGGAGGATACTTATCATTCAACAATGTACTCCCTGGACCCATGAACACTCTGTCTCCGATTTTGCATTTTGCTGAGATGTACACCATTCCCTGAATTCGGCAGGATTTGCCAATCACGACTTGTTCATCTATGTGACTCAGACTTCCAATCATCGTCCCATCTCCCACAGTTGTGCCCTCACCGATGTAAACCATGTTCCATACCTTGACCGACATTCCTAGCTTTACAGAGGGATGAATAATCGAATATCTTCCGATCGAAGCTCTGGGTCTAACCCTTGTGCTCACCTGTCTCACGATTGTTGCCTTCTGTATTTAGATCTATAACCCTGCTGAAAAACTCTCCCTTTAGGCTGCAAAATATGAAGTAAATAATTCTGACCTTAACGATTCCCCCACTTGAACAGGTAGATATGTTCTTGGAGACCAACAGTTATCATAAATTACGTTTTACGAAAAACAATAGTCGTCTTGATTCGAAGTAATTGGGCTATGAACTCCAATTCCAGTACAAGATCTAGGCAAAAGCTCTTTAAGCGAGCGTCAAGGAACTAATGTGGTGTTCTACGGCGTATATGATTCTGTCCTCAGTGGACTCTCTCCATTTTGATCGGTGACCCGCTTGCCAAAAGTAACTAAGAAGACTAAAGCCCTCAAAGATGAAGAAAAGGCCGCCGATGCCCCAGATGTAACAAGACATATCATGGTTCCCAAGCATGAAATTATCGGCAAAAAAGAGGCCGAAGAAGTGATCAAACAGTTCAACACCACGCCAAATCTCCTACCCTATGTTAGCATGGTCGATCCAGTGATTAGAGCAATTGGAGCGAAACCTGGAGATGTTATTAAAATCAGTCGAAAAAGTGAAACAGCCGGTCAGGCCATATACTATCGATACGTTGTAGAGGCGTGAGAATCCGTGCAGAAGACTTCTGATAATTACGGTTCATGGGCCATTCTCGGAGACATGCTCGCTAAGGAAGGCGTAGCTCGACAACATCTAAATTCTTACAGTGAATTTGTCGAACGCGGACTTCAAAGCATAATAGATGAAGTTGGAGGAATAGAAATTGAAACCACTGCTATTCCCTATCGTGTGAAATTTGGAAAGCTTACAAGGGGAAAACCGCGAGTTGTTGAAATAGACGGCTCTGTTAGTGGTATCCTCCCACTTGAGGCACGCCTTAGGAACCTCACTTATGCCACCCCTATGTTTCTGGAAATGACCATTCAGGAATCAGGAGTAGACAAAGAAAGACAAAGTCAACATATTGGCGACCTTCCAATGATGGTTAAGTCAGATCCATGTCCCTTGGGTAGCATGTCTGACGAGCAGCTAATTGAGGTAGGTGAAGACCCAAGAGATGCTGGAGGTTACTTTGTCATCAATGGATCTGAGAGAGTCATTGTAGGCCTTGAAGACCTCTCCCCGAATAGAATCCTCGCAGATATTGAGAAGACTGCAGGGGTTATCACATACAAAGCCAAAGTGTATTCATCCATTGTAGGATATCGTGCTAAGCTAGAGCTTTCCCTCAAACAAGACGGCGCTCTTAACATCAAATTCCCCAGCTCTCCAGTCGATCTTCCTTTCGTTGCTGTCATGCGCGCCTTAGGAGTAGAGACCGATAAGGACATCGCTGAAACTGTTTCTCTACATCCAGAGATACAAGACCTCCTAAATGTGTCCTTTGAGAAAGCAACAGAAGCACCGACAACAAAAGATGCTCTCATGTACATAGGTAACCGTGTTGCTCATGGAATGTTAGACGAATTCCGCCTCAGGAAGGCTGAGTCTGTCCTTGATTGGGGTGTGTTGCCACACCTGGGGAAAAGACCAGATAATCGAGCTGAAAAGGTGATGTTCGTAGGTGAAGCAGCTGCAAAGCTCCTCGAGCTCAAGTTAGGCTGGCTCCAACCTGATGATAAGGATCACTACGGAAATAAAGTCATCAAATTTGCCGGTCAAATGATAGCAGATCTCTTTCGTACAGCGTTTCGCAATCTAGTCCGAGATATGAAATACCAGCTCGAACGGTCAGGGCAGCGCCGTGGTATTGGTGTAGTCGCTGCTGCTATTCGCCCCGGCATAATAACTGACAAACTAAACAATTCATTGGCGACTGGGAATTGGGGACGCGGAAGGGTAGGAGTCACACAGCTGCTCGACAGGACAAACTACATCTCAACTCTGAGTCATCTAAGGCGCATCCAATCTCCCCTGAGTAGAACTCAGCCCAACTTTGAAGCGCGTGATCTTCATGCTACACATTTTGGTCGTATCTGTCCCAGCGAGACTCCTGAAGGTTCTAACTGTGGACTAGTAAAAAACCTCAGTCTTTCAGCAATTATTTCCGTGAACACTTCTCAAGCAGAAGTGACAGAGCGCCTGACGGAGCTTGGGTTGCAGACAGTTACAGAAGCTGAACAAGACCTAAAGGCAGATGGGTGTCGAGTATTCTTAGACGGAGGATTCGCGGGCTATGCCAAAGATGGAGAACAATTGGCAATCGGATTTCGCAAATTAAGGCGCGAAGGAAGAATTCACCCACACGTGAGTATTTCTTACTTTGAACCGTCGGATTCACGAGCTATCCGAAGATGCTACATTAGTACTACCGCGGGACGCGTCCTTCGAGCATTAATAGTGGTCAAAGACGGCAAGGCCTTGACGACCAAGGAGACTTTTGAGAGAATTCGTGGTGGTGAGATCAAATGGACTGACCTGCTTGAGAATGGAGTGATCGAGCTCCTGGACGCAAACGAAGAAGAGAATGCTCATGTAGCTATAAGTGAATCATCGATAACAGATCAACACGATCATCTTGAGATTGCTCCTGATTCTATGCTTGGTGTAGCTGCTTCTCTGATCCCTTATCCAGAACACAATCAGTCCCCGCGTAATACATATGAATCGGCCATGGCGAAGCAGTCACTTGGCTTCCCAACTCCTGCTTTTCAATGGAACATGAATGTGAGAGGACATGTTCTAGCCTATCCACAATCACCATTGGTGAGAACTCGTTCTACTTCGATGCTCAATTTGGATAAGAGGCCGATCGGACAGAATTACGTCGTAGCTGTCCTCTCGTATGAGGGTTACAATATAGAGGATGCCATTGTCATGAACAAGTCATCAATCGATCGCGGTTTGGCCCGTTCCTTCTTTTATCGCCTCTATGAATCAGAGGGCAAACAATACCTAGGAGGAATGAGAGATAATTTTGAAATCCCTGAAGCAGAGGGGAACATCAGAGGGTATCGGGGAGAAAAATACTATCGTCTCCTAGAGTCCGATGGCGTTGTGATGGAAGAAGCAAAAGTTAGTGGAGGTGATGTCATCATTGGTAGGACTAGTCCACCTAGGTTCATGGAAGAGTACAAGGAATTTGAAATCAAAGGCCCATCACGTCGTGATACTTCACTAGCGATCCGTCCCTCAGAGTCAGGAGTTGTCGACCAAGTATTCTTGACAGAGAATGAAGAAGGTGGCAAAATGTACAAGGTCAGGGTCAGAGACATGCGCGTACCGGAGATCGGTGATAAATTTGCTTCGAGACACGGTCAGAAAGGCGTCATAGGACTTGTCGTCAAACAGGAAGACATGCCATATTCAGAGGACGGACTGGTCCCAGACGTTATAATCAATCCACACGCGTTTCCCTCTAGGATGACAGTTGGCCAGTTCATTGAATGTATAGCTGGTAAAGCTGGCTCCCTGAGAGGTAGCTCTGTGGATGGCACAGCTTTTGCTGGTGAAAGAGTCAATGACGCAGGTGTCGTCTTAGAACAACATGGCTTCCGCAAAACAGGCCGCGAAGTGCTCTACGATGGAAAGACCGGCAAAAAGTATGCCACAGATATATTCATTGGCCTTGCCTACTATCAGAAGCTTCACCATATGGTAGCAGACAAGATTCATGCGAGGGCCCGTGGTCAAGTTCAAATGCTAACTAAGCAACCTACCGAGGGCAGGGCTAGAGGTGGAGGCCTCCGCTTTGGAGAAATGGAGAGAGATTGTCTAATAGCGTATGGAGCATCCATGGTCCTCAAAGATCGCCTCCTAGATGAGGCTGATAGAACAGAGGTCCACGTATGTGAACGATGCGGCCTGATAGCTTATTACGATGCTAGACAGCGACGATATTCATGCCGTGTGTGTGGCGAGTCTGCCAAGGTTTCAACAGTCATTATAGCATACGCCTTCAAGCTCCTTCTTCAAGAAATGATGAGTCTAAACATAGCTCCTAGGCTTAGACTGAAGGATATGATCTAAGAGGAGATAAACTTCATGAGTTTAGAAGAATCAGTAAAGGCGGTCGCACATATCGAGTTTGCAATAATATCGCCTAGCGAACTTCGTAAGCTATCAATTATAGAGATTACTGCTCCTGAGACCTATGATGAAGACGGGATGGCGGTACAGGGAGGACTCATGGATCCCAGGCTTGGAACGCTGGAGCCTGGCCAGAAATGTGGAAGCTGTGGGAATACTGCAGCACGCTGTCCTGGTCACTTTGGCCATGTCGAACTAGCTGAATCAGTACTCCACATCGCCTTTGTAAATGAAATCAATAAGATGTTAAATGGAACTTGTCGAGCATGTGGAAGACTTCTTCTTCCGGAAGCAGATCTAGCTGCATACCATGAACGCCTAGATAAGAGGGAACCTTTCTCTCCCACCATAGTAGAGACTATTGCAAAGGAGATTCTCGCCAAGGCTAAGAAGACCAAAACATGTCCACACTGTTCCAGGCAAGAATATGATATAGAATTTACGAAGCCTACGATGTTCCATGAAGTTACAGAGGCAGGCGGCGCAACTCGTCTACTTCCTATTGCCATCCGTGAACGTATGGAGCGGATCAGAGACGAAGATCTGGTCCTTCTAGGCTATGATCCAAAAGCTGCGCGACCGGAGTGGTTCATTCTTCAGGTGCTTCCAGTCCCGCCAGTAGCGGTGCGACCATCCATCACACTGGAGTCCGGGATACGATCAGAGGACGACTTGACCCATAAGACTGTCGACATACTCAGAGTAAATCAAAGAGTAAGGGAATGCAAGGAGTCAGGTACTCCTCCGCTGATTGTTCAGGATCTTGTAGACCTCCTTCAGTATCATGTAAGCACTTTCTTTGATAATGAGGTGTCCGGCGTGCCTCAAGCTCACCACCGGTCAGGAAGGCCTCTAAAGACTCTGAGTCAACGACTGAAGGGAAAGGAGGGACGGTTTCGTGGGAGTCTCTCGGGCAAACGCGTCGATTTTTCCAGTCGGACAGTAATTTCTCCAGACTCAAATCTGGATATATCAGAGGTAGGAGTTCCTTTCGATATAGCAAGAAGGCTGACAATTCCAGAAAAGGTTACTCCGTGGAATCTGGAATTCCTCAAGAAGCTCGTAATCAATGGGCCATTCGATCATCCTGGTGCAAACTACGTCGTCCGTCTCGACGGTGTAAAGATTCGATTAGACTATGTGGGCGATCGAGAAGCATTAGCGGACTCCCTAGCTCCTGGGTTCCTAGTCGAGCGGCATCTCGTAGATGGTGACATTGTAATTTTCAACCGCCAACCTTCACTCCATCGGATGTCAGTAATGGTGCATCACGTCAAAGTTCTGCCATACCGAACTTTCCGCCTTCACCCATCTGTCTGCCCCCCATACAATGCAGACTTTGACGGAGACGAAATGAATCTTCATGTTCCCCAGAGCGAGGAAGCTAGATCTGAAGCCATGACACTAATGCGAGTTCAGGACCAGATCCTTTCTCCCAGATATGGGGGACCAATTATAGGAGCTATTCGTGACTTCTTGACTGCTGCTTATCTACTGACGATGGATTCAACATATCTTAGTGAAGATGAGTTCGTCGACCTAGCGTTTGCTTCTGGTTACCATGGAACTCTACCCAAGCCTGTTAAGACAACACCTAAGAAGACATACACAGGAAAACAGCTCTTCTCACTCCTTCTTCCTGAAGATTTCAATTATGTAATGACCTCGAAATGGGCAAAGAGCTTGAAGACAGCGGGAGATCGAGACGTTGTTATCCGGAATGGTATACTAGTCAAAGGTGTAATAGACCGTGCTGCCATTGGTGCTGAAGAGTCAGATAGCGTACTGCATAGAATTGCTAAGGACTACGGAGCGGCCCGAGCTAGGCAATTTCTTAATTCGACGCTATCCTGCTTGAGACTTTTCATCACCCGCTACGGTTTCACCTATGGATATGATGAATTACAGTTACCTGACGCTGCTGAGGAAGGTATCAAGAACGTTCAAGACGAGGCATATGACAGTGTAAGAACGCTGATCAAGAACCATGAAAAAGGTTCTCTAGCAGTTACCAGAGGATTAAGTCCCGAGGCTATACTTGAGCTCGGTATAGTAACTGAACTAGCTCGTGCTCGAGACCGAGCTGGACGGATAGCTGACCAGGCCCTCTCATTGGATAATGCTGGCGTCATAATGGCCAGAACAGGGGCTAGAGGTTCTAGTCTTAACCTTGGCCAAATGACAGCTGCGTTAGGACAACAGTCCGTCCGCGGAAAGAGGATCGAGAAGGGGTTCCAAAGAAGAGCACTCTCGCATTTCCAGAGAGACGACACTACACCAAATGGTAGAGGGTTTGTGCGTTCTAACTACCGTGAGGGACTCAACCCTGTTGAATTCTTCTTCCATGCGATGGGAGGCAGAGAAGGACTCGTAGATACAGCGGTCAGAACCCAGCAGAGTGGGTATATGCAACGACGGCTTGTTAATGCCCTGGAGCACCTCAAAGTAGAATATGATCTAACAGTCCGTGACCCACACGGACATATAATCCAATTCCTCTATGGCGAAGATGGTGTCGACCCTGCTAAGAGTGATCACGGGAAAGCTATCAACGTGGAAAGACTCGTTGAGACCGAGGCATTAGTGTCAGGTGAACAGACACGAAAGTCAGCTACCCTTCTAAAGTCAGTAACTGACAAACAGCAAGTTGATCAGCTAAACCCAAAGATCGTCGATGACCTTGAAAGAGCTTTAGAGAAGACACCCCTGTCTAGAACCTCGGTCGAGAAAGTTTTCCAGTCGACGGTGGAGCTTCTCAAGAAAGTCACTGTCGAACCTGGCGAAGCGGGTGGAATAGTTGCTGCCCAGTCTATTGGAGAACCTGGGACTCAGATGACTCTCCGAACATTCCATTTCGCGGGAGTGAAAGAACGAGACGTAACACTTGGTCTACCACGACTCATAGAATTAGTGGATGCGCGCAAGCAACCAGCAACTCCTTCTATGGACATCTTTTTGGATAAGAAACATCAACAGTCACAAGAGGACGCGCTCAAGGTAGCTCGAGAAATTCTCTTCACAAAAGTAACAAACTTAGTCGAGTCAAGTGAGGTCGAGTTCGCTGGACGAATTAAATTACGTCTGAACAAAGCCATTCTAGCGGAGAGAGAATGCACGCCGAAGATGGTAGCAGACGTAATTCAGAATGTGAAGAGAAAAACAGAGGTATCTGAAGATGATGAAAATATAGTCTATGTGACTGTAGAAGGTGCCGATCTACCTTCCCTCTTCACCGTGAGAAACAAGATCATGAATCTGCGAGTGAGGGGAATTCCAGGAATTTCTAGAGTTTCGATCGTGCAGGAAGGGAATCAATGGATTATCCAGACATCGGGTTCAAACTTATCCAAGGTTCTCCGGATCGAAGGTGTAGACACAGCTCATACTACGACAAATAATATCTTTGAAATTGCCACAGTACTTGGTATCGAAGCTGCCAGAGGAGCCTTGATCAAGGAAGTCATGTCCACCTTGGACGAGCAAGGTTTGGAGGTAGATATCCGCCATATCTTCTTAGTAGCAGACTTAATGACCTGCAAGGGAATACTTCAACAGATCGGTCGGCACGGGATAGCGGGAACAAAAACAAGCGTTCTAGCAAGAGCTGCGTTTGAAATCACTGTCCCTACTATAGCGAATGCCGCAATAACGGGCGAGACAGAGGAATTGCGAGGAGTAACTGAAAACGTCATCGTAGGTCTTCCTATTCCTGTTGGCACAGGAATGATAGACGTATTCATGAAGGGCTAGGATTTTGACATCTGTTCAACTCGAAAGAGCTATTACGGAAGTTGCCAAAACTGGCAAGTATGTTCTTGGTAGCAAGGAAGTTCTGAAGTCCCTAAACAGCTCAAAGATCGTAATCTATTCTGGTTCACGTGATCTTCCACACATAGAGAGAATTGTAGGGGCTTGCACGCAACATTCTATCCCCGTAGTCGCCTACGACGGCTCCACAGAAGAACTTGGTAGACTATTGGGCAAGAGATACTCTGTCTCCGTCGTTGCAGTACGGAGTCCAGTCGGCGAGGATCTTACGGCATTCGGCCTTTCATCAACCAGCTCCACGACCGAGGAGCCTGAAGGATCTTCCTCCACTTGAAAGAATCACACTGTTTATTCTTCCTCCATTAACAAAACAATTACTCCGATAGCCACTTATAGAAGATCGCGTACTTCTTTTCGCCTTGCTTCTACCACAAGAGTTGGCAGCTAGGATAGCAATACCAGCCTTGAGAGCTCTGGTCGCAAGAAATCTCGTGATTGAACATGGTTTTAGCCAGAGGCAGGCTGCTAGAAAGCTGGGCATTACTCAGGCAACGGTAAGCAACTACATTAGAGAAAAGAGAGGGATCCAATTTGCCATAGAGGAGACAGAAGAAATCAAAAAGGCTGTGCAAGGAGTAGCAAATAACCTCGCCAATGGTGTTGAACAGATCAATGCGATGACCATATTAACAAATCTCACACAAAAAGTACTCGCGACTAGACAACTGTGCGAGTACCATGCAAAGCTAGATCCAACATTTGATGCTTCATCCTGCCCCATCTGTGACGACGTTACAGAAGAGATAGCGCGAAGACAGTAAAGCCTCTAAGAATTAACCCCCAGGCATATCGATAGTCAGCTTTTACACAAGGAACTGTTCTCTTTCTAATGCTTTCAAGCTCAAGGCATGGTCTCAACGTTTTCTAAGAAATCTGCCGATGCAGAATATCGTCGCAAATGATACTTCAGGAACCATAAGTTAAATATTAGAAAATGACAAAATATCGAACGCGTATGATTTCGCTGGCAGGAACTGTCAGTCCCTCCAGAGGCATCTTTTCTGGGTCCATGGCTGACTCTGAAGTTACTAGAGGGACTGTTCTGGTGAAAAGAGGTTTCGCTCACATGCAGAAGCATGGAGTAATTATGGATGTTACTTCGGTAGAGCAAGCTCAAATTGCTGAAGATGCTGGAGCAGTTTCAGTAATGGTATTGGATAAGCTCCCATATGATGTGAGACAAGCAGGAGGAGTGGCGAGGACTGCTAGTGTTAAGGCCATTGAGGAAATTCTAGACCATACAACAATCCCTGTAATGGCGAAATGTCGGATTGGTCATACCTACGAAGCTAGAGTATTGGAGACTGTCGGCGTAGACATGGTAGACGAATCTGAGGTTCTTACCCCGGCGGATGAGGAGAGACATATCTGGAAATGGGATTTCACTACTCCCTTCGTGAACGGATGCCGCAATCTCGGTGAAGCTCTAAGAAGAATTGAAGAAGGAGCATCGATGATCCGTACGAAAGGAGAGCCTGGCACAGGAAATGTGGCAGAGGCAGTAAGACACATCAGACTAGTGAATAGTGAAGTGGAACGAATTCGCGGTATTTTTCAAGATGGCAACGAACAAGAACTACTCAGAATTTCGCGTGAACTGAGGGTTTCCCATGATCTCGTCAAGGAGACCGGGAGGCTTGGACGTATTCCAGTAGTCAATTTTGCTGCTGGAGGGATCACTACGCCAGCAGATGCAGCACTGATGATGATCCTGGGTTGTGACGGAGTCTTCGTAGGCTCAGGAGTTTTCAAATCCGAGGATCCGGCAGAACGAGCAAGTTCCATTGTATATGCAACTACCTTTTATGAAGATCCAAAGGTGGTTACAGAAGCCCAAAGAATGGTTGATGAGAAGAAGTCCATGTTAGGAATGGAAGTAAAGGACTTGGAGCTACGTATGCAGGAAAGGGGGGCTCAAGTATAAGAAATATCCACGTAGGCGTTCTTGGCCTTCAGGGCGATATAGAAGAGCACGTAGACGTTATTACGGGTCTACTCAATAAAGGTGCAAATTCTGGAGATGTAATACTAACCAAGACCTCCGATGACTTGACAAGAATCGATGCATTAGTGATTCCAGGAGGAGAGAGTACAGCAATCAGCGGCCTAGCCGAATGGAATGGATTATTGTCCAAGGTCAGAGATCGCATCAGTACAGGAATGCCAGTCCTGGGTACTTGTGCGGGGATAATTACTCTTGCAAAAACAACCTACGATCGCGTTGGTAGAAAGACTGCTCAGCCTACCTTGGGAGCTCTTGATGTGGTAGTTGAGCGCAATTCGTTTGGACGTCAACGTGAGTCTTTTGAAGTAGATCTTGATATCCCAATATTAGGGAAACGACCATTTAGAGGTGTCTTTATTCGCGCACCAAAGATTAAGGAAGTTACAAGACCAGTCGAGATACTAGCGAAATTAGGTAAGACGGTTATTGCAGTTCGGCAGAGAAATATTTTCGGAACATGTTTTCATCCCGAGCTTTCTGGAGAGACTAGATTCCACGAATATTTTCTAAAGACAGCTAGAGATCTTCTGAAAGAAGGATGACGTGTGAGAAGTGAATCATACTATGAGTCAAAGAGAATTTCGGATATTTGAATGGTTAATCTTTTTGAACTCGACAGACGGAAGACAAGGCAAGTTTCATTATGGATCCTCTCGCTCGGGTTGAAGCGAGCTACCGTGACGGTTCTATACCGAAGCGGGTTATCACGAGCTTACGAACTCGAATGAAGTATGTGGAAGAAGGGGTACAACGAGTTCAACGCGCCGCGAAACTATCATACCCAGGCTTCTATGTTACACCTATTTTGCCCGTTACTAGAACAGAGTTAGAGACAGGTGCTATGGGTGTTCTCTACGCGCGAACAATCCCATCTGTAGTTGAAGGAAGTGTCGAAATAATGGTTGAAATCTCGGCTCCCTTAATCCTATATGCTACAAAGGGCACCCTCCATGGCATACTGGCACATGAATTTCTTCACTATGTAGACTTTGCGAGAAGGTTCTCGCGCGTTGATGTTACATCAGATTCGGTATCAGGAACAATATTTGAATCATATTTCTCAGATGAAGGAAGACTCGCTGATCCCAAGGTCATATTTAATGACCGAACACTCATACGACTAATCGATAGCAAGGTGGAAGGAGGGATCAAAGACCAGAAATTACATCAAAAAACAATTGAGAAATGGCTGAAGCCTGGTTTACCATCACTTATGACATCTCCTGATAGCAACACTGTTAGTCTTCCCATAACAGCTATCTTGAGCGCTCGTGTAGACCCCTATCTCAAGATGAAATTAAAGGAACTGGATGAAGTAAAGAGTCAGTCGCGGAACCCCCCATCGTCGGGAGAATGAAGCTTTCTGAAAGAGTATCTGGCCCCCTTAGAAAGAATTACTCGCGGTTATACAACCGAGGCCTTGGCAGCCTATGGTTCCAGGATAGCAGGCTACTCCAAAGGCCAAAGTGACCTTGATCTTCTAGTTGTACTTCGCGAATACCCTCCTAAGGTGAGGTACAAGTATCTCAAAGGGAAGATCGATCTCTCAGCTCTTCTAGTGGATCGTGATTCCCTAGTAGCTGATGCGGAACGGGCTTATCTAGGCGAATTTGTTGTCGGCCGCCTCCTAAATACCTACCAACCGATTGAAGGAGAAGAATTTCTCTCAGATGTAGAGAACCGCTTCAAGGGGAGAGTTATCTTAGAGACTCTCGTCGAACTAGCTTCTCAATACGGAGAATTTGCTAACAACCTGCTTATTCCACCAGACTATTTTCTATTCGAAAAGCTTCGAAAACGTTCGTCACAGTACCCTCCAGCCTTGTATAGCTACATACGAACCTATACCGGTCCACGAAGTCCAGAAAACGTCATAGCTGCAAAGAAGGGCTTTGAGTACTACCTTCGCAAGCTTGCTACTGAAAACTTTCTAGACTTCAACGATGGATTTGCCCATCTTAAGAAAGGTGCGGTCAAGGGTGGCCAGCTTGTTAGACTTTCAAATCTAATTACTACCACTAAGCGCGGTGCTACTTCCTACCTCGTACATGGTTGGGCAGGACGTGTAAGTTTTGATGTGGTACGCCGCGAGAGCATGTCAAAGCTGCGGAGATCTAGAGAGTCTGGCTCTCCACCATCCACACTGTCAACACCTAAGAATCTACTTAGGATCCCAGAAGGGGAGCTCTTAATAGAAGAGAAGGACTGGTCCGCACAACTACCTAAGATTCTAAAACTAGGAAGTAAAGCAAAGATAAGAAAACAACGACTTGGAGAGATCTATAGTCCAACATGGATTTATACCCTAAAGGAACGGCGCAGAGAAGATAGAGTTGTTGTTAAGAAATTTCGTGATGTTTGGTCACCCAAGTGGGCTCTAACATATGTTTGGGCCATTCCTTCAAAGAGATTAAGCATGACGCCTCTTGAGCGTCTGTCGAGAGAATATTTTGGGCTTGGTATGCTCCGGAAGCATGGCTTCATGACTCCCGAAGTAGTAGCCGTCCAGCTTAGCCATAGAATACTCATGAGAAAATTCATTGACGGGGTCACCCTTGATGAGATCGCATCAGATATCGTGAATGAAAGGATCGATGGGGCTGAAGCGGTAGCACATTTCGGAGAAATCCTTTCAAGAATTCATTCGCTCGGAATGTCCTTTGGAGACACGAAACCAAACAACTATGTAATCAATAACAAAGACGATAAAATTTACCTCTTGAACTTGGAACAGCTATCCGAGGGAGGCGATCAAGCTTGGGATATAGCTGAATTTCTCTACTATTCAGTAAAGCTCGCAGTAAATTCCAAGGGGCCTCGAGCATTAGCTGACGCCTTCAGAGAAGGATACCTTAAGCATGGAAGTGCTGATAAGTTACAAAGAGCAGCGCGATTGAAGTATTTACTTCCTTTCCAGCCGTTCCTGTTTCCACCAGTTATCAATGAAATTCGTCGACAGCTACAATCCAGTCGGTAACGAAAAATTACTTATCGCTTCGATTAAACTGTGTAAACCCGCACTTTCCACAAGATTGCCTCTCTTGATGGTCAGCCAGAAAGACACCTTTTCCACAACGGGGACACTCCTTCTTTAGAAGTGCAGCATTTTCGCCGTCGATTTTATAATATTTCCAGACCTGAGGACTGGGTTTTGATTTCTTGGTTGTGGGTTTCTCTTCAGACATGTTATTCTACCCTAGCTAGGAAGATTCCTCTTCTTTCTTATCATCTGCCTTGGCATCCTTCTTATCAGCAGGAGCTGGAGTAGAGGCAGCTGCTGGGGTTGGTTTTGCGGCAGGAGCAGCATCCTTCTTCTTTCGCTCCTCCTTAGACAATAGTCGATCGAATAGATGATTTGGGAGTTGTAGTCGACTCTCGTTTTCGTCCTCGTAAGTGACCACTTGGGCCTCAAGATCATTACTTCCACTAGTGGTCTTCAGGCCAAGCAAATAGACTTTGGCCGGGTCGACCTTAATGCTTTCTGCCACCTGTTGTCTCACTGTGTTCCTATCAATCTTTCCAGCTTGGCCGCTAAAGAGACAAACAATCTCAGTCCGTTTGAGGAAAGCGTTTTTTTCCGTAGATTTAACTTCCATCGCTTGATTCTACTTTGGTTATCTAGGCTGTAATTAATAGGTTTCATCAAGAACCCGTTTGTTCGTACGGAAACGAATTCCCTTAATTTGGATATTCAAGTCTATCCTCTCAAATCATCGGTTGTTATTCCCATTTCAAATAGTAATTGTCTAGCTAATTCCCGTTTCTTTCGAGTTACTGGGACAAAAATCATCCCCTTGTCTGGCTGGCCATAAAAGACCACGGTTTTTTCAGGAAAAGAGGCGATTACTGGAAGGGTCAAGAGATCCTCCTCTCCGCTAACTTGTATCCGGACTGGTGGTTTGCTAATAATAGCTTCTCGGATAGCGTCCAGTGACTGGGTTGATATTGTTCCTGCTCTGTTTACTACAGACATTGTAGTATTCGAGTTAGTGGTCGGACGAGTGCTGGGTAACCGCTTCTCATTACCATCTACAATGGCCAAGTGTGGAATAAGCCCATGGCCTTCGAAGATAGATGTAGTAGCATCTCCGACTGTGACAAAGAACTCAACATCTTTTATGGCACGTAACAGTCGCCGTCGAGTCGGTCTTTCTCCCGGTATAAAGCTACCTAACGAGCGTCTTAGACGAACACGGAGTTGTTTGGGGACGAAATATATCGTCATGGCTCGTCGCCCTGCGGCCCCGTTGTCTAATTAACCCGTAGAGCATACCTTGCCGGCTTAGTCGCCGTTATTGTTTGTGCGACTTGGGACTTTTCTGTATCTAGAATGATCACAAGGCCAAGCCAGTTTTGACTCAGCTCCGTTGAGTGGCAAACTGGACAAACGCGTCCGATAGTCAGAGCTTTGCACTTCCGACATGCTAATTCTTTGGCCAATTCTGAGGGCACCTACTTTGCGCTAGCTTCGGGTGGCTTTGCATCTACCTTCTTTCCGTCCATTTTGGCGAGGTCCTCCTCAATCCACTCCATTGCTCCAAGTAGAGGTTGTCTGCAGGTAACACCGATCTTGCCCATCGCTGTTCCGCGTCCAAGACTCACGGCAGTGATTCGAACACGTACTTTCGATCCTACCTTTAGTGTCCTCTTACTCTGACTAGCAATTATCATCCCTTGTCTCGTGTCGCTTGTTAGATAATCATCCATGATTTGGGAAAGATGTAGTAAGGCATCAGCAGGGCCTAGCCGGACGAAGGCGCCAAATTCGGTTATTTCGACCACTTCTCCTTCCATTATTTCTTGAAGCTTTGGAAAGAAAGTTAGTGTAGAGAACTTTACTTTGTGATACCGTGCTCCATCTCCGGGTATAATCTTTCCAACAGAATCGGTATTTATATCGGAAAGCATTATGATGTATCCAAGTTCTGGCGTCATAGTGCTTTCATATTTCATTTTTAGGATCTCTGTTGCGACGTCGTCCAAGGGATTTCCAAAGTCGTTAGGCGGTATCCTCACGACATCTTCAAGCTCTACAATCTGAAACATTAGAAGGCCTTCGGGGAACGAGGTACTCTAAAGAAACCATTATCAACGTTTCGGAGGAATGGCTCCCTCAAGAATCAATATTCGGGATCTTCTAGTAACAACTGGAATTTTTGCTCGCCGAAGTGAGCGTCTAAGGTCTTGATCGAAGGTAGCAACTGGAGTTTTCTGGTCGATCGCATATCTAAGAATCGCGTCATCGGTGGAAAGATTTCCTTCCGGACCATCTACCTTTAGCTGTCTGGCAAATTCTAGAGCAGTACGAGCGCGTCTAGCTCTTTGAACCGACTTTGAGGAAGTCATGGTCTGGAGCTCTATTATGATCTTTGGAATGACAAACATCTCGAATGTTCCAATTTGTTGGCTAAGGGTTTCTAGGTTAATGCCTGGTTCACTGACTAGAGACATCAGAAAACTTGTGTCCGCCAGGATCCTCGTCATTTGGCTTCAATTACTGAAAGATCCCGGAGCCTATTAGTCGCCAACGCTCGCCAATACGACGACTAATAGCAACGCGGCTCCCAATAGAGGCACATACTGGCCGTCGTAATTTAACATCGATTATCTCATTTCGAATGGAAGTGACAACTCCCAGAGTCACCGCAGTGCCTACATTAAGTCTGAGGTTTTCCTGGGAACGAATCTTCTCGACCTTAATTAATTCGGGGGCACCTACAGCCATATCGAACAGCTGTGTTTCCAGCGTTATTGCATCATGTACTGGTGGCAATTCGTTTGGCCTACCGACTACGGTCCCCACCAGGCCATCGCTCTTTGTGAAAGAGGGATCTAGTTGAGTACCTATTGCAACGAGTCCTCCTGGTTGTACCTTGTCAACTTGTCCAACGGCAGTGCCAAGGCTAGCGATGGTAGTCATTAGTGGTTCATATTTCTCGGTCTTCTTATTTGGGATTCCGGGTCTCAGCTCCAGTTCGTCTCCAACATTCATGATACCCTGCAAAATTGTTCCACCAATAGCTCCTCCATGGAGATCAGATATCTTCGTCCCAGGCCGGTTAATGTCAAATGATCGGAGGATCTGCATCACGGGCGATGCATTACTATCCTGGGCAGGCGTGGGAATATTCTCCTGTAAAGCTTCAGTTACTGCATCAATGTTGAACCGGTGTTGGGCTGAGAGTGGAATGATAGGTGCTTTTTCAGCAACGGTTCCGCTGACCAAGCTCTTAATGTCTTCGTAGCCAGCTACAGCGTCTTCATCAGATACCAGATCAATTTTGTTCTGTGCAATCACAATATTCGTAGTACCTAGCATCTGAAGAGCTAGAAGATGTTCTCTAGTTTGAGGTTGTGGTATCTTTTCGTTGGACGCTATGACGAGTATAGCTCCATTCATTAGTGCAGCCCCTGAGAGCATATTTGCCATCAGACTCTCATGTCCGGGCGTATCCACAAAACTAGCCACGCGCATGAGATTTCCTTCAGTTTTACAATGAGGACATTTCGGCATGGTCGAATAAGCCTGCGGGGAGGGACAGCTGGGACATTTGTAGAAGGCAGCATCCGCATAGCCGACCTTGATTGTGATGCCACGGCGAAGTTCTTCACTATGAGCGCTCGTCCAGACGCCAGTAATCGCCTCTACAATCGTCGTCTTCCCATGGTCAACGTGACCAGCACTGCCTATATTCAGCTCAGGCTGTCTTGGGAGTTTACGCAAAGAGTGGCTACCCTGACTGGTTCACTATACAAGCATTAATCTGGTAGATCTCTTCCGTGATCGTATTTCCTCGGATGAGTTTCCGTCGCTTGTCGCCCGGGCGGTCGGTACGAAAACCTACTCCTCGTGTAAGTAAAATATACTTTTTCACTCCACCCAGGAGATCTTTACGCATTGGAAAACCCGCGGTATCACTTCCTCCCGTTATCCGAATCTTCGAAGAAATACCTAGGATGGATCCATCCAGTTCATCGCCTATCCTGGTGCCGAGTAGGGCCTGAGCCTGTTCATCCTTGAGTTCGTGCGAGCTTGATTTTCCCGAGCTCGGGTCGGACAATATCATCTTGAAGTTAGCCAAGTAGCTTAGTTCAATCACTTCAGGGCTATTAACTTTAAGATATCTCCTGCCTAGGAAATCATCTACTCAAACCCGGGGCGTAGCCTCGCCTCGTATACGCGTACAGACATCAGCAATTGTCAGAGCATAAACCTTAGCAGCTGTTCGGATCTCGTCCACCCTACATCTTTCATCCGGACGACTAGTGTACATACCACCGGGACCATAGATCAGGCCTGGAATTCCAGCACGGGCAAAATGAATGGCATCACAGACTTTGGGAAATTTTCCGTTGACTTGTGGTCTCTCTTTCTCCACGAACTCATGAGCTCGTGTGACTGCTCCGAATACGTAGGAGTCTCTCGGCTCATCAGTACCCTCGTCGGGAAACGATGTATCTTCTTTACGTTCTACTTCATATCTAAATTCCGGATCCTTTTCACTAATACTCTCCATAAGGCCTATCAGGTCACGTTCAACTGTGTCGAAATTCATTCCTGGAATAGTGCGTACGTCAAGTAGCATCGTGCAAAAATCCGGTAGCAGTGCGGGCCTCCAATCCTGTATTTGTCTTGAGATTCCACCCTTTATGACTCCGACATTTATTTGTGGGGCCAGCTCAAATCCTAATCTGGGCTCGAATTTTAGCCAACCTCCAGGTTTGATGGGAATTTGACTAGGGCCCAGCGCGGTGATTAAGTTCGCCATTTTTTCGATCGCGCTTATCGCCTTATCTCCAGACGGAAGTGCCGTAGCAAAGTGTTTCATCCTACCCAACACGTTGATGCGTATGAGTACATGTCCTGCATAAGCGGTTAGAATTGCCAGGTCACTCGGTTCACCGACGATATAGAAGTCGGCCCGTATCCCCTCCTCAAGAGTTTGTCGAGTGCCTTTGCCGCCCTCAAGTTCTCCTATAACATATTCGATGACCAGATCTCCTTTTAGTTCAATTCCAGAGTTGATTATTGCTTCTGCTGCAGCCAGGAATGCAGCGTTGGCAGCCTTCATGTGAACGAAGCCATAAAGCCATCCATCTTCGATCACCGCACCAAATGGGTCTTTTGTCCATCCTTCTCCAACCATATTGTGCTCGATATGTCCGTTCAGAATGAGGCTTTGACCTTCTCCACTTCCACGCAACCTTCCAATGACGTTATACCTGTCCTTTTCGACCTCGCGCAGTTCAACTTCCAGTCCCACCTTCTTCATTCTTTCCGAAAGAAATTCGGTCATCTCTTTCTCTTGGCCAGAATAGCTAGGAATCCTTAGCATCTCTTGGGCAAGCTTGACTGCGTCGATCTCCTCTAAACAGCTTAGAATCGTTTTCTGCGGATTTATCTTCTCAGAAGAATTCAAGACCACATCACCAATTTAGCAGTAGCTCGTCGACCTTCTAAACCATTTCAACATTAGGAACGGAAAAAGATTGAACTAACTTTTCCCTGAACATATTGATAAACACTCCAGTGCTTTTCAGAAAGCATACATCGGAACAACTTTCCTTCTGAGTTCTATAACAAGATCTAGGACTTCGATCTCTCCTGCGTTAAGTCGTGTCGCATATTTTGCCTTTAGCAACTTTGCTTCTTCTGCCGGGGGTAGAATGTATAGTTGCTCTCCTTCTTGAATATGTCTGCCTAGCGTTGGTCTAACCATTGATACAGCTACCTGATCACCGGCAGTTGCCTCGGTAATTGTCTTGCCCTTGTCCTGTATTTGATGAATAACGTCTATCGTCTTCCCCTCGGAGTTGATGACTTGTGCTTTCTGCCTTACTCTTCCAGCTAGAACTTCGACACCAAAGACAGCAGGGTTATTTCTCCGGAACGTCGTCCCTTTGAGTATCTCGAATTTCCCGATCGGTGTTAGATGTGACATTTCACTTCTAAGAGCAGTCTCGCGTTCTGTTTCGACCCAGTCAAAATATGAAGTAACTAGATTGTAAATTACCGGGTCTGTAAAGATTTTCACTCCAGCAGCCACAGCAGCCTGCTCAGCATCTGGGAGAACTTTGACTCCGAAAGCAAGTATTACGCCTGCATAGATATCCTTCTTCTTCACCGTGGCTGCTTCAACAACATCTCTGCGATTCACTGGACCAATGTCGCCGATCCTAATGGGAACGTCTTTCTCTTGCAACATCCCCACTATTGCTTCTAGCGAACCTAGTGCATCACAACGAAGAACAATGCCTTCGCGCTCCGTTGTCACGAAAATGCTTTGAACCTCACTTTCTACCTGTTGCATTAGACCTTGGATCTCTCCAGATTTGCCCGCAGACAATATGGGTGACCCGGCAAGCACTCCATCCAGCTCAGGAGCGACGAGTTTTACCCCGGCCGCTGCAAATACTTCATCCACGGCCGTAAATCGATCCCTAGGATCGCGCATTTCATCCAATGGTTTTGGCATGAACAGTGCCTTTATCCTAGTTGAAATGGGACCTTCGCGTTTACTCAAAACTACAACCTCTCCGATTCGAAGGCTTCCGTTGATCAGGATCACATCGCTGGTTTGTCCTAATCCTGTTTCTTCCTTGACTTCTAGAACTATTCCCCTGCCCGGACCACCGGTCATCTCTAATCTGTTCTTCAGATATTGCTGGGTAAGCCCGAGCATAACGGTCAAGAGTTCCGGGATTCCCTGTCCGGTCACTGCACTGACAGGAACTAGCGCGATTTCTCGAGTGTAGTCCTTTATTCTATAGAAGGCTTCGGAGTTAATGCCGAGCTTTGATAGAGTACCTACAACGTCGTAAATTCGCTCATCTAGCTCGTCAACCGCAGTCCCTGTCTTTTCTTTGATAGACTCAGATAGCAATGGCGGCTTTGACGAGGTAGTGCTCTTTCTCCATGAGGGCAGACGATCCAGTTTGTTTAAGGCTACGACGAAGGGAACTTTTTGTCGTCTTAGGATATCCAGACTTTCATATGTTTGTTTCTCAAATCCTCTAGTTACATCTACGACTAGAATGGAGATATCGGCAGCTGAACCGCCTCTACTTCGTAGATTCGCGAAAACTTCGTGCCCTGGGGTATCAATTACCAAGAGCCCGGGAACGGTTACATCCCCTCCCACAAGGCCGAGAAGGGGCCCACAAATGTTTCTCAGTGTCTCGATAGGAAAAAAACTGGCTCCAATATGCTGCGTCATCCCTCCTACTTCCCGTGCTTGAACAGCGGTTCCTCGAATCTTGTCTAAAAGAGAAGTTTTCCCCGAGTCTACATGTCCTAAAACAGCGACTACGGGTTGTCTATTTTGTATCTCCAATGCTGGTCGACCTAATAGTCGGAAAAGGACCTCCAGACGATATCGTCGTCAGTTCGCCCACTATTAAGTCTGGTGTACTTGACTAGGAATTGATCTAGAAACTAGTCCCGTTTAAGGGAAGAAAATCTTCGATTCGCGTTCGAAGCTTTCCAAGGTATCGGATGCATGGATTATGTTCTCTGTGATGCCAAGTCCAAAGTCACCCCGTATAGTCCCCGGGGCAGCCTCGGGTGACTTTGTATTTCCTATCATGAGCCGAGTTATCTTGATGACTTCAGGTCCTTCAAGAATTGCGGCAGCTACTGGTCCCGAAGACATGAATTCCACGAGATCATTGAAGAACGGCTTTCCGCGATGGGGAGAATAGAGATCCTCGAGTCGTTCCTTTTCTAGTGTCCTAAGCTCTAATGCTATGAGTTTAAGGCTCCTGTCTTCGAAGCGCTGAATTATCTTACCTACGAGACCTCTGCGTACTGCATCGGGCTTTATGACTATCAGTGTCCGCTCCGTTTGGGCATACCTCCTTGGGTCTTGTGCAAAGTGGTCCATTTTATGCGTCTCGGGTCCCTCTTTAGTTTCGAATCACTTTTCCTACATTTTGATGAACAATAGAGATGTACGGAGCCATCATTCAGCACAAGCGTCAAACCTGTACCTGTTTTTGTTTCTCCGCGGCAGAAAGAACACGTCTTCTGTAATGACATGGAATCACCCTATCGGATCTTACGTGCTTCTCTCTCAGCTTCTCTAAGCATGAGGACATCACCTATCTTAGTTGGGCCTTTGACATTTCTCGTGAGTATACGTCCTTTGTCTCTTCCTTCTAGGACCCTCACACGGACCTGGGTAATCTCTCCTGCTACACCCGTTCTTCCGACTCTTTGAATAATTTCTGCGGGAATAGTGCGCTCCTCAACATCTTTTGCACTCAGCCTGAACCACCCGTAGTCCTCAGTTTGTTAATTTCCGTGACAATTTGTTCAAGTAGTCCTTGTCCCTCTCCAGCTTCAACTATGCAAGCAGAAGCTGATTGAACCTCGATCCCTAGAGCAGGCCCCATCTGCTGCCTATTTGGTACATAGACAAATGGTATCTTCCTTTCATCACAAATAATTGGTAGATGAGCTACAACTTCTGGTGGCTCTACATCTTCAGCTATGATGACGAGCTTTGCAACTCCTCGTTCGATCGCCTTTGTGGTTTCGTTCGTTCCTTTTCTAACCTTACCAGACTGTCTAGCTTGGCGAAGTGCTTCATAAGCTGCATCAGAGAGCTCTCGTGGAGCACTAAATTTAACAAAATATGGCTTTGAAGACAAAGTTACCGTTCTCCGTGTTAGATTCGTTGCCTGGAAGAGTAAGGGGTCATCTGGAACTCGCCCATTACCATGTCATTTTTCGATCTTAAAAGCATTATGAAAGAAAGGCATAGAGATCGAATGGATTCATAGGTATTTGCTTGGGTCCTTCTCGAAAATACTCTTGCATCCACCACAGCAGAAGTAGTAGGTCGTTCCTTCATGATCCAGTTGTTCGGCTCCATCTTCGTCTACCTGCATTTCACATACAGGATCCTTTTTCATGTGCTTTAACACGTGCACGTCTAGATATTATTCCTTCCTGGAAGTTCTCTCTCCAGGCGATCAGCTACTAGCTTCTGATCAACTGACGAGTGTAAGTCTTTTAGTACTTCGATGCTATGGTGATGTTACGGGTGGGGACGTAGTCTAGCTTGGTTTCTCTGGAACCCTAGAGAGGTAGGACGACAGGCTCCAGAGCTTAAAACTATAGGTTCGCTGACACCGTGGTGAATGATGTGCTCTGCTGGAGCGCCGGAGGAACCTGTAGACCGTGAGTTCAAGTCTCACCGTCCCCACCATTTTACGTGTAGATGAAAACGTCCTATAGAATGTAATTCAATTTTTCAGTTATGAGTAAATGGGAAAGAAATAGCGGCCAGGTTAAATTATTCTTGAGCTATCTCAGAAGAGAGGCTTTGATTTGAACGAGGAGATAAAGGAGATAGAATGTCAGATTAGGGAGCTTTCAATACATCTGGAGGTCATCGAAGCGAAGATAGGGTATATAGAAAAAGAAGTTAAAGAAGAGACAAAGATACTAGGAGAACAAACGGAATCAACGAGCGAACAACGACGGATGCTGTATGTACAGCTCAAATCCCTTCAGTCTGAAAAGGCACACCTAAGTCAAGAGCTCGAATATCTACACCATCGAATGAAGAGCATAATTAGAAAACTCTCGTCCCTTCGTGATCAAAACCTTAGTGACCAAAAGGAAGACCAAAGTCGAGTCAGAGGAAAGATTGCACGTATGCCCACAAGAAGGAAACCGCCTACAAGGAAAATCCACGCTAGAGAACCAGATTGGAGACCACTCTACAAATAGCAAGCCCAAACCCAAAAAAAATAGAGCAGAAGAGCAATTGAAAATGCGAGCCACCTGACATTCGATGTCATGTATGTGCTAGAACAGTAGCGATTCCGAAATCTTCTCCGAGTGCCGGGAAGACCTATATCTGAACGCGAGAGCCCGGTACGAGATAAAGCACGAAAGTCCTGGTCGATGAGATGTATGACGGATGGGATGACAAACTAATCGAATTGGGGTATGAAGCTTACAGCGTGAAAAAGCTCATTCAGAAAGGTGAGCTGTTGAGAAGCGATTTTTCGGTAATCAGCTATGCCCGGGACAAAAACATGGTGCTAATAACGCGCGATAAAGAGAACGGCAATGGATGCGAGGAAAACAATATTCCGTATGTCCTGCTGAATGATGACGAGCTCCTGAAGATCGTGGAGAAGAAGCTCAAGCAATTTAGCTAGCACAACAACATCAGGAAAGCACCCAATAGTTGGTGAAGGATTCGGAGTTGAACACGAGTTCTAGCCCATTATTCATCCAGTAGTTTGACAACGTTCCCTACTAATAATGGCACTGACAAGCTTTATTTCAGGCTAACCCGTATCCTTGATTGCAACCGGAATTGGAATCATACGTCCTAATGACTATCGATACGACTGACCGCCTTGGTTATCCCTCTGAGATCTTGTGGGAGAAGGAAGCCATCAGAGTTCATGAGATTGAAGGATCCTGGGATGCCTTCGCCTACTTCGCGGGTTCATTCGAAGATATCAAGAAATTCGGAGAACGCGTGAGACGAACGAAGGGCGTTCAAGCGGCTGAAACTTACGTCGTCACGAATTCAATCCCTGAACGCCAAAACTACAAGGAACCCCTCGCGTTGATCACAGGATCGGCACAGCCGAGATACCGCTCAAATGATCAGCCAATACATATTCCATCATTACTCGACAGGCTGTCGAAGTTCTTTGGTATGTCGAAGGTTTCAGCTGTCCTGGGAGGACTCGATCTGATCGGCGAGATCTGTTCCGTCAACTTAACGGAGTGGCATATTGCTCGTAGAGAAATCATGAAGGGGCTCCCCTCTTATGTATCGATAGAAACGCATCAGGTCATTTCACTGGACTATAGCGAAGGCTCCGAGTCAGTCAACCCGAACAGTGGCCGCAAGAAACGGGCAGTTAAGCGGTAGTCTCCACCGGGAATCCATGGTTCAAAGTCGGCTACCCTAGATCCGATTTTAACCCTACAGCTGAATGCGGCGAAGGCGTTTCTAAAGTATTAGATCGGATCTAGTCTCTGACTAATGGATCTTCGAAGGAAATACGTAAGTTGAAAAACTTAAGATGAACTAAACAAAACAACGCTTTGATTTAGACAGATGCAGGTTGCAACCCAAAAGACGGAAGCTATCGAAGAGGACGTATGGATTCCTACGGCATGTGACATGTGCTATAATGCCTGCAGCGTTAAAGTTCACAAGGTGAATGGCGTCGCCATAAAGGTGGAGGCTCTCCCTGGAGCACCACCCAACCATGGCGTCATTTGTGCCAAGGGTAATGCCGGTATCATGAACCTCTACAACCCTCACAGGATCTTCAAACCCAAGATAAGGACCAATCCAGAGAAAGGGATCGGTGTCGACCCAAAATGGCGCGAGGCCTCTTGGGATGAATGTCTAGATATCATTACAGAGAAACTGAAGAAGATTCGCGAGGATGATCCACGGAAGCTCATCGTCGCTACCTTTGATACCTATGCCTTCGGTCCTCTGACTCCCTTCCTCACAGCCTTCGGCTCGCCCAACTGGACGACAGGCCCAGCGGGGTACTTTTGCGGAAATGGCGTCCATCCGGTCGCTTACACCATAAGCGGCGCCATCGACCTCCACCCAGACTTGAAGTATTCGAACTATTGCGTCCATTTCGGAAATCAGTTCGGCTTCGTCGGCAACTCGAACGCGATGTCCATCACTAAGGAAATGGCAGACGCTCGGATGAGAGGCCTAAAGCTGGTGGTCGTCGATCCTGTCTTGTCCCCTGCCGCAAGTCAGGCGGATGAGTGGATCCCCATCAAGCCAGGCACTGATACCGCTCTCGCATTGGGTGCAGTTAACCTCCTCATCAACGAGTACAAGACTTACGACGCCGAATATCTGAAGAACTGGACAAATGCACCGTACTTGGTCGGACCAGATGGACGCTACGCAAGACATCCACGGTCCGGAAAACCTTTGATCTGGGATTCAAATGCTGGAAAGGCCAAGCCGTATGACGACACCAAACCCGAGGATTCTGCATTAGAAGGCGAGCATGTCGTCAACGATTCCAAGACAAGGCCGGCCTTCGATCTCCTCAAGGATCATCTGCGTAAATACACTCCTGAGCACGTCTCCGAAATAACGACCGTCCCCGTTGAGACGATAAAGCGTTTCGCAAAGGAGTTCGGCGAACAGGCACGTATCGGTAATACGATCGAGATCGATGGAAAGAGCCTTCCCCACCGCCCTGCCGTTGCCACATGGTATAGAGGTGTAGTGGCCCACAAGCATGCAATGCACAATGGATTGGCAATAGCCCTGCTCAATGCGGTCGTCGGTTCCATCGACGTTCCGGGTGGATTGCTGAACGCCAACGCTGCAGGGCCATTCGGCTTCCCCACAGACGGGATTGATGGAATTCTTGAGCCTGGAAATGCCTATTCTCACATGAGAAGACCTCATCCACCACAGAAGGTAAAGCCACCCGAGACACTCGAGCTAGTGGAACTCTTCCCTGTCGCCGTCTATGCCCGTGCGATGATGTGGCTTGGAATCCTCTATCCCGAGAAGTTCAAGCTGCCCTACAAGCCCGAGGCTCTGATAGTGTGTCGCACCAACCTGATGGCAAATACGGCAGACCCACAGATTATGGGCGATGCTCTGAAAAAAGTCCCATTCATAGTCCAGATGGCAGACCACTTTAACGAAACAAGTGAATTAGCCGACATAGTCCTACCTGATACGCACTATCTAGAACGGCTGGTACCCCTCGCCATGAACCCGTACGTCCACTTTCGCGCTTCTCCCCTCCCTGGCGACGATTGGGCCTTCAATCTGCAGCAGCCCGTAGTGAAGGCCGCCGGAGAAGCACGCAATTGGATAGAGGTGATGTATGACATCGCCGACCGCATAGGAATCCTCCCCGATCTCTACAACGTCCTCAATGCTTCTTCTGGGTTCAAGGATCCACACAAGCTCGACCCCGAAAAGAAGCACACATGGGAAGAGATCTGCGACCGATGGCAAAAGTCGTGGTTCGGCGCAAAACATGGCCTAGACTACTTCAAGAGCAAGGGCTATCATGCAGTCGGCAAGCGTACGGTTGAGGAGCTCTATCCTCGGGCCTTCCATAAGGGGCGAATCCCGGTCTACTTTGAACACTTCCTGGACGCCGGTGAAGATGTTCGTAAGGTAACGAAGGAACTCGGAATAACCGATTGGGATACTTCCGATTATTCCGCCCTGTTAGAGTGGGGACCATGCCCCTCGCATCTCGAGACTAACCCGGAATATGATCTATGGGCGGTCAACCATAAGCTGCCCTTCCACACCTTCACCTTCTCCTCTGAGAATTCATATCTCGCCGAGCTCTGTGAAAGAAACGCCAAAGTCTACAACGTAGCCTTGAATCCCGAGACTGCCAGTAGAAAGGGGATCAGTGACGGGGACTCCGTATGGATATCCACTACCTCCGGGAGGAAAGCCAAAGGGACCGCTCG
>DAEN01000089.1 GCA_002495315.1 Thaumarchaeota archaeon UBA141 | reverse complement strand
GGCCAGAAAATTAGCCATTAGGGGGGTAACCCTGATGGGGGTACTTCTAACAGTCCTAATGTTGGTAGTGGCAACTCTGGGTGCAACTGGACTTTCTGATAAAATGCTTGGTGCTATAGCAAATGAGGAACTAAGAGGGATCCGGCAGGGACTAGCTCAGACTATACGTGATCCTGGTGAGATTGAGAGGGTTGTTCAAGAAAGACGCGAACAGTTGACAGCGGAGTACGGCCTAGACCAACCATGGTTCTTTCGTCTTCCCGGTCTTCTTTGGAGAGTTCTCTCCTTAGATCTGGGATCTGCACGTACTCTGAAGAGTTTTGGAGGAAGTGCGCGGGTCAGCGATATCGTCCTGGAACGAGTGCCGAATACATTGATTTTGGTGACTTCCGCATTAACTATCACTGCGATCTTGGGCCTTGCGCTTGGGGTCAAGCTTGCAACTCGAGTGGGCACGCGGACCGACCGAAGCGTCTCATATGTTGCAGCGATATCAAATGCACTTCCTTCCTGGTGGATAGGTATTCTTCTTCTATTACTCCTATCATTCCAGCTTGGACTGTTCCCTAGTGGTGGCTTGTACAGTACTCCGCCACCTGCAACTGACTTGGGGAGGATGGTTGACCTTCTCTGGCACGCCGCTCTTCCTATCCTCACACTGGTGTTGGTGACTGTGGGTGGATGGACCTTCTCTGTAAGATCGATGGTCTTGAATGTAGCTCATGAAGATTTTGTCACAGTAGCAAGAGCGAAAGGATTGTCAGAGGGACTGGTCATGAGGAGGCACATAATCAGGGCCGCTGCTCCCCCGATCGTAACCAGCTTGATCCTGAGTCTCGCTAATTCTGTCGGAGGCGCTATACTAACAGAATCGGTATTCAACTGGCCAGGAATGGGGCGACTCTATTTTGATGCCATCCTGGCTCTGGACGAAGCAGTCATAATTGCACTAACCTTTCTCTTCACCCTGATTTACGTAGGAGCTCGATTCATACTTGAGATTCTGTATCTCTACCTTGACCCGAGGGTACAGTACTGATGAGCCATGCCTCTTCTAAGGTTGTAAGAGAAGTACTCTCTAGTGGAGGGGGACGCGTGGGAGCACTGCTCTTAGTGTCAATTTTGTTGATATCCATATTCGTTGTCTTGACTTTTCCACTCGACTTCGGAAAAAAACAATGGAGTAATCCTGCTGTATGGGCCGATAATCCAAAGTCTGCGCCACCAGTTTGGACGTCGTTCATGAGCGACGATCCTACTGTTGAACACGTTATTCTAGAAACTACCACAATTGCTTCTGAGACGAAAGAGGGCAATTTGATTGTTCGCTCATATGTTCTTGATCTAGATTACACGTCCTTGGAGTCTCCAGGATTTATTGCATTGTCTATGAGCAATTTTACCTATCATGAGAAGGCTCCTTACGTTAGTCTATTCGTACATCGTCCTGATGGAACTGTTTTGGAGCTCTATCATCTCTTTGTTTCTGGTCCGGCTCCGGGGGAGATCTCTCCAATTTCTCGTTTCGAAGATACTCCATTTAGAGTAAACCTTGGCGGGGAAAAAGAAGTTATCTCAGTTCTTTCAGATATCTATCGAGAACACTACGGACAGATGCTCACGCGAAGTGATATCTTCAACCTCGGTGCTGAGAAACTCCTCTTTGGGGTCATTGAGGATGGTGATTCCAAGAGACTTTCAATTTTGCCCGGGATCTATCGTTTTCGGGTCGATTTTACCAGTGAAGATCCTAGAGATTCATTGCACTTAGTGAAGATAGTGGTTGGAGGTTCTGTATTTGGAGCTATGGGAACTGACGCTCTGGGGAGAGATCTTGCTGTAGGTCTGCTTTTCGGATTCCCGGTGGCGCTCGTGATAGGTCTTACTACTGCTTTTGCTGTTACGGCTATTGGTGCTCTACTAGGGATCATAAGTGGTTTTGTCGGCGGCCGAGTTGACGCCATCATCCAGAGAACTTCCGATGTGTTGGCAAATATGCCTCTGCTTCCATTGCTCATCTTCTTTGCCTTCGTCCTTGGACAGAAACTAGTCATTGTGATTCTGATTCTCATAGCGTTTAGCTGGCCTGGACTTACAATTGTGATTCGCTCGATGGTTCTTCAGGTTAAGACTGCTGCCTTCGTGGAGGCAGCACGGGCCCTTGGGGCAAGTCGAATGCGTATCATGATTCGGCATATTTTCCCACAGGTTGCACCATTTGTTTTCTCCCAACTTGTCTTCCTTGTGCCCGGTGCTATACTTGCTGAGGCCGCATTGAGCTTTCTGGGACTAGGTGATCCAAGCATTCCAACTTGGGGTCAGATTCTGGAATATGGCTTTCGTAGTGGTGCTATTTACGTTGGTTTCTGGTGGTGGATTCTGCCCCCAGGCTTGCTTATTGTGCTTACTGCTACTACTTTCGTCCTACTAGCTCTGTCATTGGAACCCATAGTGAATCCTCGTCTGCGAGGAGTTGAACGATGAGTATGGCTAGTCGTCTTCTTGAAGTTACAGATTTGAACGTGGAATACTCATCTCGAGCTGGTCCTGTAAAGGCCCTTGAATCGGTATCTCTGGCGGTTGGAAGAGCTGAAACCATTGGAATTGTAGGTGAATCTGGCTCAGGGAAGAGCAGCTTGGGTCTATCGATCATGAAACTCCTTCCCCCGAACATTCACGCCTTCTCTGGAGTTGTGCGCTTAGAAGGTAGCGATTTGACGCGGCTCTCTGAAAACGAATTCAGAAGGACTGTACGTTGGAAGAAGATTTCGATGGTTTTCCAGGGTGCAATGAATTCTATGAACCCTGTTATCCGAGTAGGTACACAAATAGCTGAGCCACTGTTCTTTGACTCGAGTCTTTCTAGACACGACGCAGAACGAGTGGCAAAACGTAATTTGAGGGCAGTGGGCTTGTCTGATGAGGTCTTTAGACGATACCCGCACGAGCTTAGCGGAGGAATGAAACAACGTGCGGTAATCGCCATGGCACTTGTTACTAATCCCAAACTAGTGCTCCTGGATGAGCCTACTTCTGCACTGGACGTCAGCGTTCAAGCCCAGATCATGAATCTCCTCAAGAAGTTGAGGACGGAAATGGGTCTATCTATCCTATTCATATCACATGACCTTGCTTTGGCCAGTGAACTTTCCGAAAAAATAGCCGTGATGTATGCAGGGCAGATAGTCGAATTTGGGACTAACAGCGACGTCCTGACGCATCCACTCCATCCATATACGCAGCTTCTATTGGCTTCAGCACCACGGCTCACAGGTGGTTTGTCACCTGGGTTTATACCCGGCATACCTCCTGATTTGGTGAAGCCGCCCGCTGGTTGCCGGTTTCATCCTCGTTGTCCTTATGTCTTTGAACGCTGTAAGAACGAAGACCCTCTCGAACTTGTTCCTGACCCAGGGCATTCGGTGCGATGTTGGCTTCATGGGGAGAAAGAATGACTGACGTACTCGAGCTTCTAGACGCGAAAATGAGTTTCAGAGTAGGGCGCGGATTCTTTCATGGCACTACCTTGACTGCTGTTGATGAAGTATCTATGTCATTGAAACGGGGGGAGACTTTGGCACTCATTGGCGAATCGGGTAGCGGGAAGACGACACTAGGAAGGTTGACCCTTCGTCTATTGGAACCAACCGGAGGAAAGATCATCTTTGATGGCAAAGATATCACCCACGTCAGTGAAGGAAAATTGTCTTGGTTCAGGAAGGCAGCACAAACGATTTTCCAGGATCCGTACTCCAGTCTGAACCCCGCGATGAGCGTCCAGAACATCCTTGAGGAGCCTCTTGAAATTCACCATCTCAATGAACGAAAAGTGAACGAAGAAACGATATTCAATGCACTCAAGAACTGCGGGCTTACTCCACAAGAAAATTTCCTTCCAAAGCATCCACACCTGCTCTCTGGAGGCCAGCGGCAGAGGGTTGCCATAGCAAGGGCGATTATTCTCCGACCAAAATACATAGTGGCTGATGAGCCAGTATCGATGATAGATGCTTCTGGCAGAGTCGAGATCTTGGATCTCCTTAGATCACTTCAGGTTAGTTACGGTATAAGCTTCTTGTACATTACGCATGACATAGCTACTGCAAGATATTCCTCTGACCGCATTGCAGTTATGTACCTGGGTAGGATTGTAGAAGTTGCACCAGCTGAAGAATTGATTCGAAATCCCCTTCACCCTTACACTGTCGCTCTTATTGGTGCGGTTCCAGAGCCCGATCCTTCTAATCTCCAAAGAGAGCGGCCATCGATCCCCGGCGAGGCTCCAATTCCAATTGAGCTACCACCGGTGTGTCGGTTCAATCTGAGATGTCCGAAGTTCATGAAAGGTACATGTGATAAAGAAGACCCTGCCTTGGAGGAGATCGCTCCTAACCATTTCGTGGCATGTCACTTGTACAGCTAGGATAGATCAGAAAAATCAGGGTGGCAAGAAGCTGATCCTAACATATTCCCAATCTTGGAAGTAGTAGAGGGGTGACAATCTATATTCAAAGACCTCTCCACCAAATTCTCTGACATATGTCCTGAGACTCGGGATGGAAACTATGAGTACATTTGCCACTAACTCATCGCCTAGCGGGATGTAGCTCGGTGCATGGACTTTTAGGCCGATAGAGTCGGTAGAGATAGTGGTATTGATCGCATAAGGTCTTCTCACGTCTCTGGTGCTAGGTACAGCTCCAATGGAAGTAGTGGTTATTCCCAGGAACCGAATAGAAAAGTCGGTGAAAACTGGACTTTCAGGAGACGCAGCTATTTCGTATGGAATGCGGATTGAAGAAGTCGCGGGTACTGTCTCCCCTGGCGCCATCGTAATTCGAGTAGGCATTAACTCGGAAGTATGGGCCTTGACTGTACCACTAATCGGCTCCGAGAGCATGGAGCCTCCATGCAACACCTCGTGGATCAGTACTGTGAAGACAGCTGGCGTGTCTAGTCGGTAGGAGTACTGGTTGACGATATAGTTGGTGTGAGGAAATGTCACTGACCGGAGCCCGACGGGATCTGTACCATTGCTGGTCTGATGCCATGCAAATCGTCCAGATGACAAGTGCCAGATGCCGAAGCCGATACCTGCGCCGTTAAGGAACCCTGCATATTGTCCGTCCGGTCCAATCGTGATGACGTCGACTACGGTGTCTGGGTCAGACCACTGAAATTCTACTTCGAGAGCAAAGGTCGACGGATCATCTACTACAACTGTGTAGATCCTCCAATCTCCTGACAAATATCTCCAGTTCCAATTGAAAGCTCCTCTCACTGAGCCTGGGTCATAGAGAAGAAGTTCATTTGAGCTCTCATCTACCAAAGTTCCCATGGATCCAACGACCATGTACGTGTATGGTACTAGGTGTGTCTCGTTCTTGCCATATTCCTGATACGATATCTCGACAAATCCTTCTCGAGGTCCAGTTCCCTGCTGGTCAGGAACTGTTAGCTCTCCGTTCAGTTGGATCTTGTCACCAGACGATACAGTGGACACAATTCGTGGAAAGATGATTTGTGGGTCAATGGTTCTTTCGTAGCTCGTGACCGTCAGTGTGAATGGAGTCGTTCTGTTCAGACTGAGCGTAGAAGGGATCATTTCGACTTGTACGCGAATCATACCTTCTGTTCCTTCAAATTTCTGAATAGATCTACCTACGGTCACTTCCTGAGTTGTTCCATCTAGAATGCTGTAGTTCAATAGGAGTAGTTCTTCGGGTTCTGCGACAGTATTGGAATTCTCATCTGTCCAGTAATATACCCAGAGACCGTAGCTGAAATCGTTTGAGTACATCTCTCTAAGATCGAAGTCTTTGAAACTAACGTTCAGATTGAATCTGGTAAGGTCTGACGACTGAAACTGACTAGGATCCAGGTTCAGTGCCGTGATTGATGATTCGGTACTTACCTGGCCTCGAAATGTCTGTTTCGAAACAGCACTATACTTCAGTGCATTCGCGCCCGTTACGTTGATCATGCTACTTCCATGATTTGACACTTCCAAATTGACAGTAGATCTTTCTCCGGGGGCAATACGGCCCATGAATAGCTTTGAAGATTCTACCTTCGTAAGATCTGGAATAGAGAGTCTAAGGGGGTCGACGATTCCCCAGAGCTGCTCTAGGTTCGACCTGAAAGTTATTCCGACTTGAAGAGAAAGTGCTCTGGACAGAATGGGTGAGAGGTTGTTCATTGTTTGTTTTGTAGTCACCTCTAGGATCGTTTGTCCATAGGCCTCTTCGCCTTGGCCATTGCTCGCAATCATCTTTGCAAGACTCACTGCTGCAAAGGCGTCTACTCTACCTGAGCCTTGGATTAGTGGACTATAGCCCAAGTCGGTTGCTGAAAGCTCTATTATTCTCTTGATCTCTTGAGGATCTTCGCTTGCAGCGCCAAGAGCTTCTTTTACAAGTGCTCCTACTCCTGCAGCCAAAGGCGCAGCCATGCTAGAACCGCCGAACCAGCCCCATCCACCGCCTGTTACCGGCATAGTCATCGCTGCGCGGTCTCCAGGAGCAACTACCTCTGGTTTTCCCTCTCCGGTTGCGGTAGGCCCACGTGGGCTGAACGCCAGGATATCTTCAAAGTTTCCAACACTAGAGTATGAAGATACGTTGGCGTAGGCATGCGTAGATGTAGAGTCACCGACGCTCAGAGCTAGCGAAGCTGTGCTGGGAATGCTTACAGTTCCATACCCAAAACCTGCATTTCCTGCAGCTTGTACGAAAAGTACTCCAGGGAAGTCATCGTGGAATTCCCCAGGGCTGGAGAGGCTATTCAAAACCATGCTTGTAATGTCAAAGCCGGGGGCGAAAGTATCGGAGAGGATATTGGTGATCTCCCAGCTGTTGTTGACGATATCTACTCGCGGCTGACCAGTATATAGCAGTCTACCTGATACGAAGTCGAACCCAGCTGCCCAGAGCATGGCTATGTTTATGTTACCCATCCAAAGGCCTTTGATAGCTACGATCTTGGCGCCAGGGGCTATTCCTGGGAGCGTCACCTCACCAAATGGTTCGATATCAAAGACACTTCCACCACGTGATGCAAGTGCTCCAGCAACTGCTGTTCCATGGCCTGTGTAGTCATAGAAGATAGACAGATAATTGCCATCCCTATCCCAGCCGGGCAGGACACGCGGAGGAAATGAGAACCACGAATATGCATCAAAGAAGAAGCCCCCAAGGAGTCCCAACGAGATATCGGGGAATCCATCTTCGTCTAAATCCGCAGAGGCCGTTCTATCACTAAAGTAGCCTATCTGTTCATCGTCAGTAAAGTCATGATTCTGGTTCAGGTCGACATAAGCTGCCGTGTAATCTCCTGAGAACTCGGGATCGGCAAGAAGGACGCCGATATTGTACTTGAGGAAATAACTGATATGTGTTATTCCGAATCTATAGGTTCCTGACACACTTTTTATCGAGCCAACGAAGTAATCGGATTCTGCTTCTACTTCTACGGCGGCCGGGGAAAAGACCGTCGATATGTTTCCCTTGACTGATAGGAATCCATCCGCGTTTGCAACATTCTCTGAAAGCTGTAATACTTGAGATTCATCAGCGTCAAGAACTAGAGGTTCGCGTATTCCATCTCTGTCTACATACTCAAGGGCGTCCTTGAGGTCAGGATGGCCAAAATCTACTCCTGAATCGATAACCGCAACTCTCACACCTGCACCAGTAGCGCCAACCTCGTTGAATGCCCTCACACCGCCAATCGCTTCCTTCACTTTGAACGCAGTTGTCTGAAGAAATACTTGGTTTTCTTCTGCCAGAACAGGTCCGAGATCAACCGGGACAGGCCGAGGTTTCAGCTTTACGGATATCCCAGGCAATTCCAGGAGAGCTGTCACTGCAGATCCATTCGCAAGACCCACAGCGCGATACTCTCCGGTTTCTAACCGTGTCTTCCGACCCACGGAAGCTAATCTCTCTGCTTCCTCTATTCCGACTAAGGACCCTGTCAGCGAGAAGAATATTCGTTCGTCATCTCGTGAAATGCCTGCAAGAGTGGGAGTAACGAACCCCTCGTGATTGATCCCCTTTATCTTATTGGGGTCAAACAATTCCTCTTTTTGGCCTTGCAAGACTGGTGACACTGAAAGAGATTGAGCTGGTATTGTGATTATGAGCATCCAGATTAGAAGAATGGCGACTACTGGACTCGCAGCAGCAGCCGTCTTCTTCAGTCTCGTTTGACAACCTTTGACTATTGAGTCTGGCATCAATCTCAATTCCCGTTATGCGACATACCGCGATGCTTCATGGGATGATTTTCACATATGAACAACGGATTGTCTATTAGCCAAGACGACCAACCACGTAGATAAATGCAGTTCTTGGTCTTGTAGCCACACACTGCGGCCATTTTACTTTCTGCGTCTGATCTGGAATCCTATGACGACTGAGAACGCTATACCGACTAGAACCAGGATATTGATGAGAACTACCGATTCCGTTATCGCGTTATGAATACTGAGTAACTTTCCTTCGATAGCTGTTCTAGATGATGCCACTCCTGAACTTAGACGGTTAAGTGCGTGGTCTATCTCGTTGATTTCGGAAGATATTTTTTCTATTTTTTCTTCACTCGTTCGTATCTCTTCTTGAATGGTTACAGTTGATTTGTTCAACTGCTCTCCCAATGTCTTCAAACCAACATTCGTTTCAGAAACTTGAGATTGTATTGCAGTGAGGCCTTGTTCATTTTCTGTTTCCAGCGCGACTATCTTTTGAGTAGAGGCGAGAACCTCACTCAATAGGAGATCTTGAGATGTCTTGATGTCTTTCTTCACGTTTTCTGATTCTAATGTGCTGAGGCTAGAAGCGTCGCTCAGATTCTCGAGCACGCCTAAGAGATCTTGTCTAAGCAGGCTAGTGTTCTCGTCATTTGATCGAGATATCTCGGAGAGTTTGCTGAATAGACTAGACAAATCGTCAGCTAACTCCTGGTGTCCCGGAGTGGGTGGATTGATTGAGCTTCCAGCGACAGTGAATGACGCAATCGAGGAAATTCTTCCATCGACGTCATAGATCGTCAGAAAATGTGTCCCTGGAACATCAACTGCGACAAATTCATATGAAAATGATCCATCAATTGCGATCTTTGGCTTAGCGGATACGAGGTGATTATCTATTGTCAGTACTAATCCATTGTATCCCCCTGAACCTTCTGCCCTCAAAATAGTTCCTGGAAGAATGTTGGGTGAATTCACTCCTAGAGCTGAGAGTTTCTCTATCTTAGGCTGTACCGTAACCGCGGTCTCTGCCGCTACATCCAATTCTTCAATTGCAAAGATGGTGTGATGACCTCCAACACTGTTAGGAATATGAAAACCTACTGCGAAAGTTCCTCGTTCATTTGTCCGTGTCTCTGCGACATGTATTCCTACATCATCGCCATCGTGCCATACGATGGCAATCTTTGAGAACTTCTCGAAGCCGGAGCCAGTCACTTGGATTGGAGAGTCAACAAATGTTGTAGACGCATCGACCGACAGATTAGGGTTCTTTATGGCAATTGAGGGAATAGGGGCTAGTAAGAATAATACTAAGACACACAGAATTTTCAAGCCAGTTTTGATCATGGATGGGTTCTAAGCGGAACAATAGCTCTTGGGATGATATTTAACGATTCAGCATCGAGTTGGTAGGTCTACAACATATTGGACTCCATGACGAGATAGACCTTCCTAGTTTAAACACTACATTTCTCCTAGTTGGATGTATATTGTTCTCGGCTATTTCCTACAGACATCGATCTCTTCCAGGCCATGTATGTGACTGGATAATGACAGTGGGAATCTATGAATAATGAACAGCTTCGTCTAATTCATGTTTCATAATTAGGAATGAAGAGAATGGTGTGATAGCTTCACTGGTAGCTTGCTAGAAGCTGTACGAGGAAAAAGTTACTTAAACGCCTGTTAGTCGAGACAGTGTAGGGTACCGTTGAATGGGTAGCCAAGGAAAGAAGAAGGGACTCATAATAGTCAATACTGGACATGGGAAAGGAAAGACTTCTTCGGCCCTAGGGGTGACATTAAGAGCGTTGGGATATGACTTCAAAGTCTCTATAATCCAATTCACTAAAGGAAGTTGGAAGACTGGGGAAGAGCGAATTGCTAAGAAACTCGGACCAAATTACGAGATTATATCGATGGGCCTGGGTTTCACATGGCTTTCAAAAGATATCAAAAAGGATGAACAAAAGGCCAAGGAAGCTTGGAGGTTGGGGCATGAAAAGATCATGTCAGGCGCATATCAGATCGTTGTACTCGATGAAATTACTTATGCTATCAATTACGGATTCATATCGATAAAGGATGTATTGCACACGTTGAATAACAAGCCAACACTGTTACACGTGATTATAACTGGTAGAGATGCCCCCAAGGAGCTCATTGAAATCGCAGATTTAGTTACAGAGATGACACTCGTTAAACATCCTTACCAGAAGGGAGTGATGGCGCAACGAGGAATAGAATTCTAAGACTTGAGGTGGGGGTTTGCATGGTCGCAACGTACAACTGCGATCCATGAGTGATTGATTAGGTTTGTCTATATGTAGTGTTGATTTCCCAGGACGTTCAGATATGCTTTTAGAAAAGACACGGCGGTTGAAATCATCTGTGCGTGTACCATCTAGACTGCCACTCTTAGCGTTGTTCCTATTGTTGACCCAAGTCGGATTTGTGCCGAGCTCCGCCGCATTACCTGTGGGGACCCAGTCAGAACAGGTTCGTGGCTTCTATCCTGACGAGATTGTCTTCTTTGAAGTAGTGGATGAAGACTTGGCAGTGGCTCAGGTAAAAGATGGCGGTATGGATGTGTATCTATGGCGATTACCATCTGCAAGAGCATCGCAGATATTGAATGATCCATCGATAGGATCAGTTAGTGCCGCCAGCATGTATAGCGACCTCTTGTTTAATCCAGCAGCGGCATTAGAAGGATTCAATCCATTTAGCAATAAAGAGTTCCGGCAGATCGTCTCTAGACATCTAATCGATCGAGACTTTGTTGTCAAAGAGATCTTGAAAGGAAGGGGAGAGCCAATAATTGCTGCTTTTGGCCCATTTCACCCTGACTATGCTGACGTTATTGATATCGTTGAGTCATTGAATGCGCGGACAGGCTATGACGTTGAATTTGCAAACGAGCAGATAACTGGGATCATGTTATCTGTGGGTGCTACAAAGAATGGAGGCCTTTGGTTCTACAACGATGAACCCATTATTCTGAATCTATTCATTCGTTCTGACGATCCTGTTAAGCGGGCAATAGGGGAGAAAATTGCAAGCGATCTTGAGAAGATCGGTTTTAGTGTGGAACGAATCTTTGGGGATTTGACGAAGGCCTTTAATGTCGTCTACGGTAGTGATCCAGCAGCTCTTGAATGGCATGTATACACTGAAGGATGGGCCTCTACCGCAATTGTAAGGTACTCTGATGCATATCCTGGCTATTACTATGCACCGTGGATGGCAAACATGCCGGGGTGGGGACAGCCTGGTTTTTGGCAATACGAGCATCCACTGCTAGATGATATTACACAGCGTCTAGCAAACGCCCAATACACTGATCTGGAGGAAAGGTCGAAGCTCTTTCGTAGAAGCACTGAGATTGGGCTTGAAGAGTCAATTAGAAACTTCATTTCAGTCGAGCTAACAAGTTACGTCTTCAATACCGAGAATGTAGATCAGTTTGCATACGACCTTTTTGGCGGTCCTCTCACGTACTGGTTCTCTAGAACAGTTAAGACCGGCGACGACGATGTTGGCGGAACTCTCAAGCTGGGACAGAAGCTGATGTACCAGGGAGCATACAATCCTATATTGGGCTTCCAAGATGTATATTCTCAGAATATCTTGCGAGGCATAACTGATCCTGCGGCATGGCCACATCCACACACCGGACAGTTCCTTGAGAATAGGGTCGAATGGACAGTAGACACTGCAGGACCAACTGGAACGCTTGCAGTACCTGCTGATGCGCTTAAGGTAGACCTGGAAACAGCTAGCTTTGTGCCTTCTGGCGAGGGAGTAAATGCTACAACAAAGGTCACATATACCACCAAGATGAGCAACTTCCACCATGGGCCTCCAATGGCCATTGAGGACCTTGTGAATGACTTTTTCTTGGTATTTGAATGGGGAACTGAAAGCTCTGCTGAGGATACTCGCTTCGACGGCGAGTATGCTCGAATCAGCTATCCTGCCCGAGCGACATTTGTTGCTTTTCGTCCATTAAGCGAAAACGCGATAGAAGTATACTTCAACTATTGGCACCCTGATGACAGCTACATTGGAGCCTGGATGCCTGCATATTCATCTATCCCTTGGGAGCTTAATACGCTGATGGAGGAAGTAGTTGCAGCAGAGGATGTTGCTTACTCAAAGTCAAGAGCCAGCGTAGCCGGTTTGCCATGGCTTGATCTCACTAAAGGTCCAAGTCTGGATCTACTGAAAGTGAAGATGGATGAATTGAGAGAATTAAACTACATTCCAAACCATTTGAAGCCGTTCGTGACTTATGATGAGGCTCAACTACGGTGGACCTCTCTTGCTGATTGGTACGATATCTACAGCCATTTCCTAGTAGCAAATGGGCCGTACTACTTTTCAAAGTCTGACGTGACGGCAAGACAGGATATTATCAAAGCCTTTAGAGATCCAACCTATCCTTTCAGCCCAGGAGATTACGACTTTCTAATATCACCACGAACTGCACAAATAATGAAGGTTGAGCCGCCTGATAGCGTCACAGTGGGGGGAAAGAGTGAAATCAAGATCACCGTAGCAGTCGGTAACGAGCCCTCTCATCGCGCTGAGGTGATTTATCTAGTTCTTACTCCAGATGGAGATCTAGCGATCAAGGGAGTTGCGGCTCCGACTGAGACTGTAGGTGAATATCTAATTACAATGTCTGCTGCGGATACATCCAGGTTGGAAGTTGGTGCATACGCTCTCAGAGTCATAGCTACCGGATTTGATGCTGTAATTCCGTCATCTCTCTCGACAATCCTCCTGACAAGATCGACTTTTGAATCTGTAAGCGAGCAGGTGGGAGGGATGAATACTCGAGTTGAACAATCTATGCATGAGATTGATGAACAGATAGCAACTGTCGAAGGGGGATTCGAGGGACTAAATGAGAAAGTAGACTTAGTTGGGCTCAATATCCGTTCAGATATAGTCTCTGCCCAAAGAGACGTAGAGGAAGATGTAAGCAAACTACGCTCGGAAGTTCAGACATTGGGGAACGAGATCTCTTCACTTGCAGCTACCAATTCCTTGATATTAGGAATGCTGGGATTAACAATAGTCATAGGTGCAGCTAGTCTGTTCTACAGACGTCAAATTAAGTGACATAATCTCTGTTGAAGGTAATCCACTTGGATTGAATGCTTTCCATAATGTAACTTGAATGCTATGGATTAGAAAACAAAACTTCGTGGGAGCAAGGGATGTGGCCCTCGTCATATACCTTAGCTTATTAGCAGTTATTTGTAAGAGAAAGACGTCAATTTGGGCTTCCACCGCTTCTTGCTATGGAAGGGGTTGACATTAGCGCTGACCGCTATACTTGCACTCACTGCTACGGTAGCGATCGCAGGGTATGGAGGAGCTATCGACCAAATTGCAACTCGTTTTGTTGAGTTTGAAACAAGACAGTCTATGGTGGACGATCAAAGCTTTCGAGGCGTATCGTCTTCACAACGAGAAAAGATTTTGAGTGAAATGATCAAAGAGCGACGAGCAGAGTTGGGCCTAGATCGACCATTCATAGAAAGAATGCCCAGCTATGTATTCGATACGCTCCGATTGGATTTCGGTACCGCCTGGACAATGACCAGTGACACTGGTTCACGGAAGGTCATTGATATGATATGGGAAAAGCTTCCAAGAACTGCCCTTCTTTTTACGACGGGGACTGTTATGTCACTCGGAATTGGTATTCCACTCGGCTTGCGAGCTGCTAGTCGGCCAAACAAAGTCCTTGACAGGACGGTCGTCCCCCTAGCTCTGGTGAGCAATGCTTTGCCCATGTGGTGGACCGGAATGATGATGATCATCCTCTTCTCATTCAGTCTCAAGATCTTCCCGCCCGGAGGTTTCGTGAGTGTTCCTCCTCCAGAGAATTCGTTTGCCTATGCTTTAGACATCCTGCAGCACATGGCGTTACCACTTCTAACGATAATCTTGGTGAGCTCGGGAGGCTTAGCTTACGTTATCCGAAATATGGCACTTCGTGCATTCAACGAGGACTACATCTTTGCTGCTAGAGCTCGAGGCATCCCCGAACGAAGGATCATCTACCGTCACGCATTTCGTGCTGCATCACCAGCAATCGCAACCATTGCTGGCTTTACACTACTCAGCTCGCTTGGCGGAGCGATCATCAGCGAGGTAGTATTCAATTGGCCGGGAATGGGGTTGCTCTATTGGACAGCTATTACCCAGCAAGATCTACCTGTGGTAATTGGATTGACCTACATTTCAATCCTGCTCTATATGTTGCTTGTCCTTGTCCTAGAAGTAATCTACGGCATTCTGGATCCTCGGATTCGTGTCCTTCCCGAATCTAGGTGACCAAGCTACGACAGCTTTCAATAATTCCAGAAAATCACCAAGGCGACTCGATGTATTCAGACAGAGTCGATCAGGATTGACAGGCCTTGTGATCGTGCTCTCATTACTGATCCTTTCAGCTTATGCTCCTTTGGCCGTCCCCATTGAAGAAGTGGGAAAATGGAATGAGCTGGACAAATGGCTTGATAACCCGCCTGCTGTTCCACCAGAATGGAGTCAAGTCCTATCTGGGAAGATATTGCCTCGCAACATGATCATCGAGGACTTTACTAGGACTCGCGTGATGATCGGGAATTCGGCAATGAGGGAAACTATCTCGAGATTTTCCTATGATTCCGATGATTTTCCTTCATCTTTACTCCTTGTCGTTGATTCTTCCTTACATTCCAGGTCAAGCACAATGGAGATCATCTGGGAAAAGCCCGACGGGGAAGTCATCAAACTCTATCAAGTGATCAAGCGTCCATCGTCGGTAGAGGATCGTTTCTTCATAACGACTGATACTGAACTCAAACGGCATTTAGCTGCTTACATGCTAGAACGATTGGGTGAATTTGTTCCCACTGAGGATATTGATCCCAACACAGTCCTTTTCGCTCACACGAAAGCGCCAATGCACCTTAGAGAGAAGGCAGTTCCATTAAAGGGAGAGTACCAACTCCAGACTAGACTTCTGTCAACCGAACCGGATGATCAAGTAGTGGGCGTGAAGTTGTCAATAGGGGGACAAGTATACGGAGCCTTTGGGACAGACTCTTTCCGGAGAGACCTCGGAGTCGGAATACTTTGGGGTGCTCCCGTTGCATTGGGGATAGGCCTATCAGTTTCGGTTTTCGGCACAATCATTGGGTTAATTGCGGGAGTAGTGAGCGGATTCTATGGAGGAACTTGGAAAGACGAATCGATCCAACGAATCACTGACTTCATGCTTCTACTTCCTGCTTTGCCCATTCTGATACTAGTGTCGTTAGTCTTCAGAATAGATCTGTGGCAGCTGGTCCTCTGGCTCACACTATTTGGTTGGATGGGTGTAGCAAAGATT
>DAEN01000022.1:17755-18004 GCA_002495315.1 Thaumarchaeota archaeon UBA141 | reverse complement strand
CGCTTCTGGAAAGAAAGGATGAAGTCGCCCAGAAATGATCCTACGAATATTCCATGTGACGTAGTAGAGTAAGCTGTTATAGGAGGTTGGTAGACTATTCCTTCCGAGTCAAGTGTAAAACCGCTTCGAGTTGCTGCTTTGATACAACTTGCTACTACACGAGGATCATTGCTATTGAAAGTCATCACCATGCGAGTATTGATCTTGAGGACTCTGGCACACTCAGAAAAGATATCAGAAAGATGATTT
>DAEN01000022.1:0-17447 GCA_002495315.1 Thaumarchaeota archaeon UBA141 | reverse complement strand
GAAAAGATATCAGAAAGATGATTTTCATAATCTATGAGCGCTTTTTTCTGATGTCTGTTAATAATGGCTTCGTCAGTCTTGTCCATTAGACGATCCCGGTCAATCCACACCAACCAATAATCTGCGAGTTCGCCATAGTTCACGTTACCGCCATATGGCGGATCGGTTATCACCGCGTCAACCGAATTAGAGGGAATGGGCAGCTTCTTTGAAGAGCTGTTGATAACCAGACAAGTAGCACCACTAGCAAAGTCTCCAAACTCTCTGCCTAAACGATAGTAACTACCAATAGTTTTGTTACTGAAATCTTTCCCGCGGGTCAAAGCGCGAGCCCTCCGTTCAAATACCCTCCAAATATTCAATTCCAAGCTCTTTGGATAGATCCAGTAGGCATGCAACGCCCAGCCCTCGACTACCGCGTGTCGGAGATGACACATCCTACTCGCCCACTTTAGGGAGGAGCTGAATGCGAAGCTCATGAATTCTTGTTGGGTGGACGGAAGATGTCTAATTTCCTCTAGAATGGTAGCAAGTGCGAAGAGATTTCTCCGGGTGAAGAGCTGTTCAAAGTGGGTGATGCCCTTCTTGCGAAGCACATCAGTCTTGTCTCCGGAAGGAATCCTCGCCTTTGGATACCATAAGTTTTCAAGATCCGCCTTCCAATTCTTGTTTGCCAATTTGACATCTTCTGCATCGGGTGACTTTTCGTGAGATCCACACTTGCAGACTACCTTTAGCCTGAGGGGCACTTTTTTTGACTCATCCCATTCCATCCAATCGAATATTGAATCCTCGCCACATTTGGGGCATTTTGTCCTATAGAGTTGTTCGAGCGCCTCCGTTCGAGTTTTTACCCTTTCGAAAGAATCATGAAAGAGGCTGCGATCAAAGGGGCTAATCTCCATTTTGGTAATGTATACGGCTAATGGGTTGACATCAACACCGACGACTCGTCGATGTAGAGCCATGGCCTCCACTACTGTAACTCCGCCGCCACAAAATGGGTCCAGTACGATATCGTCAGGCTGCGTATACTGATTCAAAAGTGCACTAAAGAGATTCCAGGGACGTCGTGCCCAAAACTTGTGAATTGTGTATACAGGAGTATGGCGTTCAGCCTTTATAGGGAATTTGAGACAGGTTTTGGGTCGTGTTGATCGTATTTTCTGTTCGCTTGCCAACCAGCTGAACGCACTTCCATTTGGATATCAAATGTTCGGTATTATTACTCTATGTCAAGATTACCCATATGCAGATTTTCGTCATCCGCGAATTCGATGTTTTTGACTAGGTTTCTAACGAATAACTAGTGAATTGGAGATCTTAAGACTTGGCAAGTTGCTCTTCTGGAGGCTTCTTTTTCCTGAAGAACTTGTAAAAGAGCAGAATCTCGCTCAGTTGCAGCATCGCCGCCCCGACGAATGGAAGGAAGAGGACGCCGATCTGCAGAATGACTCCACTGACTGCGGGACTAACGATCTCTGGAGTTCTGCGGGCAAGCTCACTGATCCCTGCGACAGAAGCCCTCTCCTCCTTTCGTATTATGCCCATAGTGTATGATTGCCGCAGTGGGATATCCATGATCATAAAGGTCCCTCTGATCAGAAAGACGATCGCGGCTACTTCGATATTGGGTGAGAATGGTAAGGCGAATAACAAGATAAGATATGGCACACGTGAGACTAGAATTGCATTAACAACGCCAATTCTTCGCGACATCCTAACCGCTATGGGGTAAGAAATCGTTGCCAGGAGGAAGTTGACGCCAAAAATCAGTCCTATGAGTCCGGGGTCTGCATCAAATCTTAGGTAGAACCAATATGCATAGAACGGAGCCGTTAATGACGTTCCGGAGAAATCTATAAGGCCCGTCAAGAAGAATCGCGAAGCAGCTGTTTTTGATTCTTTAGACAAAGCAATTATTTTTCGCTTTTTTCGCGCTTGTAGTTGTCTAGGTGCCTCTCGAATTCCCATAGCTATTATGGATGAAATAAAAAAAGCAAATGTCATGACACCAAAGATCGGCATGTAGGAATCGAGTTCGCTAGACCCCGAGGCTTGAAGCATTGTAGGAATTGTTGCGGAGAATGAACCTATAGATAATCCAAAGGCTCCGACAAGAGACAAAGCCGCAAATATTGCAGTTCTATTTTGCGGAGATGAATGCTCTGATAGCAAAGCTTGTTCTGAAGGTCCCACTGGACCACTCCCGCCGCTTGGGGTGCCAAGGGCAGCAGGGGCTATGCTCAACATCAGTAACAAGGGATTTCGCGTAAGTAATAGCGAAGCGGCACAAGTAGTGGCAATCAAACCATAGAAAAAGAGGATCTTCTTCCGGCCATATCGATCCGCCAAGATACTGCCAACTAGGGTCCAACAAGCCGCTGAGCTCCCGGAAATAGCGACCGTAAGTCCCACAAAAAGTGGAGTCATCCCAATCTTAGCTAGATAGATTGCCAAGATGACCATGAAGATCCCTATGTTGAAGCTCCTTAATCCTCTGTTTCCAAGTAATAGAACAATATCACGTGAAAGCCATTGAAGCATATTCTACGAAGACTCCTTCAAGTACCAAATGGAAGTAGATCTTAACAGAGCAGACGCATCCTATCTCGATTATATGCAGGCATCGGTTTAGAAGCCGATCAAGTTAGGTGTTGCGGTCCCAAGATACACAACCGAATAGGGAATTTGTTGAGCAGATCGCTAGAATAGAAACTTTTGCCATACATTTTTGAAGTAGTCAGAATTGTTTTACTGGCCTTGCCAGACTTGACCGATGTTCTATCTAGCATACATGAAGAAGACGTCGTTTCCCTCCTTCAAGATATGATCAAGATCAAGAGCGAACCAGAATCAAATATCTCTGAGAAAGAAGTAGCGGAATTCCTAGTTCATAGAATGCGCTCGTCAGGGATTGAAGTGGAGATGGTAAACAAGGAACCCAACAGACCCAATATCGTTGGAAGACTAAGAGGTAATGGTGGAGGAAAGACTCTTCTGTTTAATGGACATCTTGCCGCATTCCGCGTTGACCCGTGGACGGTGGATCCCTACATTGAGAGAGCTAAGGAAGGGAATGTCTACGGCGTAGGTGCAGCTGACATGAAAGGTGCAATAGCTGCCATGGTCATTGCAATGGAAGCTTTTACCAAAATTGGCCAAGAGCTGTCAGGTGATGTCATTGCGGTCTTTGGCTCCGGTGCAGAAAAAGGCGGTCTAATTGGAACAAAATACGTACTAGACTCTGGAGTCGCGGCAGACATGGCAGTGAACGGCGAACCCACTGGAAATACCCTCGTAGTCGCTGAACGCGGAGCAATATGGACTGAACTTGTAACTCACGGAATAGCAGGCCTAACTGGCAAAGGGGAAAGTGTAAATGCAATTCATAAGATGAACAAGATTATAGAATCTCTTCTCCAGTACAACGAAGAAATTCAACGTGTAAAACATCCCTTGCTCGGAACTGCACAAATGAGTGTAAATATGATCGAGGCGGGACAAGCACCATACACAGTTCCCAACCGTTGTCGAGCTGTAGTAGATCGGAGGCTTCTACCAGGAGAAACGACTTCTGATGTGCAAACTCAAATTGGTACTATTATGGACCGACTCCGAAAGGAAGATCCGTCTCTCAAACTGGACACACGTGTGGAGCTAGCTTTTGAACCACTGGAGATCTCTATCGAGGAGGAGATTGTTAAGCTTGCAAAGGAAGCAATCAGGACAGTCACCAGAAACGAAGCTAGAATTCAGGGCTTCTTCGGCTTTACTGAATCAGTTCACATAGCACAGGCTGGAATCCCAGTGGTCATTATAGGGCCAGGGGTGACTGAAGCAGCTCATACACCTAATGAATGGGTTGGAATTCAAGAGCTGGTTAACGCCAGTAAGATATACGCGCATATCGCATTGAAAGCATGTGGCTCAGAGACGAGTTAGTTCCCTTGTTCTACAAACCTGACTAGCTGATCTCTAGATTCAACATGAATTCCTAGATTTTGGAGGTTCCTACCTTCCTTTCGATAGTTTGTCGAACGAATACTGTCTGCGACATTTATGAGTGCCGAAGTGACAGGACAACTGACGCGTAATTTTTCACAAAGGGACTCTAGAAACACCAGGCCATATGGGATGTCTTCCGTAATGAACCGCTCCTGAAATAGCCATTCTTTGCCCTTCTTTTCCGAGCTTAGATCCATCCGGTAAACTAAACCACAACCAAACTCTTCGTATAGATCTTCAATGCGGATAGGTTTTCCTCCAATCGCGCTCGTTAGACTCATAACTTCTCTGTCAAGCGCTTCCATGCACTTCAGGACTGAAGGACTCATGCCCTCATCATACACGTTGAAGATACCCTCATTTCGTTCTAGGCATCCTAGATTGAGAAGGACCGGGGGCGGATGTATTATCAGATTTGGATTCCGAATGGCCACTTCCAGGACATTTGTTCCACCGCGGACGTCGACATACGTTTTGACATTGTCGACAATATCACCATTATCTCTAGACGGAAGAGCAGCTATCTTTGGTACGAAGAAATTGTTGATAGTCACTGAAGCAGGGCCGAGAAAACGACAACCATATGGAAGGGTCACTGTTTCCGCAACGATGATGCCAGAGATCATCTTCGCCTTGAATATCTTGTAAAGTTCAATTGTACCGCCATAACCGGGTGTCAGTATCAAGCGCTGGCCGGCGCGAAGGTGTGGTGCACAAGCATCGGCTAGAAAACGTTGTCCATATGCTGGAACAGGAACGAAAATTGTCTCGACTCCATCGATAGCTCTACTTATCTCGGTGGTGAGCAATCCAGGGAGACCTTTTCCATCACCTGCTACTCCACTGATGTCTATTCCTCCATTCCTCTCGATAGCTCCAATCCTCTCTTTTGTGCGGTTGAATAGGTTGACTTTATGGCCTTTTAGAGTAAGATCGGCAGCCAACGCACATCCGCCCTGACCGGCCCCTAAAATTGCAACTTCAGGCAAGGCATTGGACCTCCCTGAGTCGGTCTGATAAAGTCATTCCTTATGAAGAGATAATTAGGCATGTTTCCTTCCAGTTCTTAATGAAGATCACAGACATCGAGATGTTTGAGGTGAGTCTCCCATTGAGACGTCCCCACACGTATGCTAGCCTGGGGGCCCAAACGCTAGGAAACTACTTGATCATACGATTGAACACCGACAAAGGAATTTCAGGCCTTGGTGAAGGTCCAGTTGTACCCACGTGGGGTGGAGATCACATGACATACTTTGGAGAGAGTATCTCCACAGCTAAGGTTGTTATTCAGGACTTCCTAAAACCTGCCATCAGTGGTCAAGATCCTCACGAGATCTCATACATACTTGAACTAATGGATCGAGTAATTGTAGGATATCCATTTGCTAAAGCTGCCATCGACATGGCCATTCATGACATTGTTGGAAAGGATCTTGGGGTCCCCGTTTATCAGTTGTTAGGAGGACGATATAGAAGTCATATACCTTTGGCGCACAGCATCGGCCTCCTTGAGACTGAAAGAGCAGTAGAAGAAGCGAAAGTTGTTGTTGGTGAAGGAATCAAAACAGTAAAGCTGAAAATTGGACATGACCCTCAACGCGACTTGGATGTGGTGAAAGGAGTACGTGAAGCAATTGGAGAGAAAATAGAAATTACAGTTGATGCTAATGAAGGGTACAAGTCCCCAAAGATTGCAATACGTATCATTAAACAAATGGAACGTTATGGCGTCTCAATTGCGGAACAACCAGTCAAGGGTCTCGAAGCGATGGCTCGCGTGGCCGAAGGTGTAGATACTCCCATAATGGCGGATGAAAGTGCCTGGACTCCGCAAGATGTAGCAAGAATCAAGGAGACAAGGGCCGCAGACATCATATCAATCTATACAACAAAACCCGGAGGTCTCCATAATGCTCTCAAGGTAGCGCATGTAGCAGAAGCATTTGGATTCCCATGTAATCTAAATGGTTCTATCGAGACAGGGGTAGGCAATGCTGCCAATGTAGCCATGGCAGCTGCAGCTCGACCAATTAGCCTTCCGTGTGTATTCCCCCTTACCACGATTCGCGGGAAAGAACAAACCAAGATGGCAGGTGTCTATTACGTAGACGATCTAATTACCGAACCCTTCCGTTATGACAATGGTACAGTCATACCCAGTGATAAACCTGGGCTTGGAATAGAGTTAGATGAATCGAAGCTGGAAAAATATGCTCCGTGACTTTGAATTATTGGTAGTCACCCGTATGAAGAATTTGAGAAATTAGATCAAAGGTCCACCCACACTCCCCGTCCAGTATTTCTGGCACGATCAAAAGCTAACTTTGCAACAGCCACGTCAACTATCCCGAGCCCGGTCGGTGTGAACAACGTAACGTCCGATTCTTTTGTCCTTCCTGTCACTTTACCGGCTACGACCTCACCAATCTCCCCGGTTACCTCATTCTCATCAATATCAAGACGGCCATAATTTGTTCGTATTAGACGTAGAGCGTTGCTACGGTCATCAACAAAAAACCGATCAGCTCGATGTCTGAGTTTGGGATCAAGGTCTCTAAAACCAGTGATACCTATTATGCAACTTCCATCTTGGACCCAGTCAGCGGAGAACACAGGTTTATTGTCAATAGTAGCAACAACAATAATGTCAGTGTCTTTGGCAGCTTCTTTTGCCCCGGAACATTCTTCAAAGCTTAGGTTTGTAAATCGACTTTGATTTTCACTAATGAACGTTCTCATCGCATCCAGGTTCTTATCATATACTTTCACACTAGAAAGTGAAAATATACTGGCCATTGCATTCAGGTGACTACGTGCCTGGTTTCCTGCACCAATCATCCCTATTGTCCTTGAATCTTTCCTGGCCAGGTACTTAGCTGCAACTGCCGAAACTGATCCAGTACGTATGTCAGATATCAAACGGCCATCCATGACGGATAGAGGAGCACCTGTGGGTCCGTCGTTCAAAACCATGACCGCATAATACAGCGGAAGACCGCTATTGGGATTATTTCGATAGGTAGTAAGCCACTTGATCCCTACTACATTCAATGGTCGTACGGCTCCAATCTTAGTAATATGGAAAGAATCTGCGTCCCAGCTGACGCTCGTCTCGCTAGGCAATGATGTCAACCCTTGGCCATGATACCGAATGGTATCTTCTACTGTCGAATTAAGGGAGTTCGTGTCGACGAGTTCTAAGATCTCTTGCGACGAGAGCCACATTAGTTGTGCCAAAACAATCCCAAGTTTGGTAAAACGTCTTCTTTAAAATGTTAATCGAATGTCAATATACGTGAACGTCAACCACGAACATGTTGGTACCTGCAACGTGAAGTATCCATTCCTCTTCTTCCAGTCATATCACATTATTGTCAAATAATCTTTGTCAGTACCTAATTGATCATATTCAGTCCCAGACATAAAACAACTGGTCATCGCACATCTCGCTTTTCGGTTGGAAGCAAATCCTAGACAATCCTCGTTTCTGACGAGCACTCCATGAATTCACATAGATAGATGGCGCCGGGGATGGGATTCGAACCCACGTGACCCCGAAAGGTCACCGGCTCACCAGCCCCTATTTTGGCGATCTCGAGGCCGGCACATCAGTGTCACGCGAACCGGATTCGCGGGATTCCACTCTGTTACCCCGGCGCTTACCCACTACTCATTGTGGCTCCTCTTATTCATTTATAGACCGTAACTTGTTCAACGATACTCCAATAGGCCTACTATACAATGATCCTTTCTACCATCTGGACAAGCTCGCGTCCACTTCTAGTTACGTCCAAGACAGGTATCGATGTACCATGAATTCGTGTAACTCGTCTGGCAATTTTACCCGAAACAGCTAGAATAGGTGGACGCATACCCCTAAGACGCAGCTTGGCATCCGACACAGTAGATGCAGTGATGATCTTGTAAACATCGTTTCTTTGGAGTACAAGGTTGTGCAGACCCTCCAAAAATATCAGATCGATATCTCTATCAAAGAGTTTTAGAATGTCATTCAAGTCTTTTTGCAAATCGTTGGTCTTCTGGATTATAGCGACTTCATCAGTTGACACGGCAATGACTGTTCTAGCTCCTGCCTGTGCATGTTTCCACGTATCTTTACCCGGGGTGTCTATGGTGAAATCTCCATGATGAATATGCTTAGCTGTTCCAATTTGGAATCCTTTCGTACTTAGGTTAGACACAAGATATTCAAGCAGCTTAGTCTTTCCTGATCCACTACTCCCTATCAGAGCTATTACCCGTGTCGTGACATCTAACCCTCCTTATTCGCAAAAATTGGAGTCAATTGTAACATCACTTCGGCCTGTATAACTGAATTGTCTTGGAAGAATAACTATTTTGACGAATTATACGCGTCATTTTCTTTACCAGTTTGGCACAAAGATGCATATCTCATGGCTTTATCATTCGATCCAGTAGCGCGTGCTTAACATATCCCATTCCACGGGAATGGCAAATGGCGCCATCTCCTATCTGCCGCCGATAAGTGAATTCATGACGCGAATGAGAGCAGCTTGCTGGGTGCCGTCATAGTGGAGAGCTGAGAGAGAATCGCGAACATACTTCTGGACAGGAAGCTCCATCATAATTCCCGAACCTCCCAACACTTCAGCAGCTTTTAGACATACTTTGATCGAAGCTTCAGATGCATGATATTTTGCCATCGGACCAAGATCATAATTAGGGCGCGATTGTTCTGCTTCCCAAGTGACTCTGAACTTCAGTGCGTCCATGCATTCTAAAGATGTAACCATTTCAGCCAGCATCATACCGATTGCTTGGTGTTCAATGATCTTTTTTCCTCCTTGCACCCTGTTACGTGCATACTCTAGAGCTGATTCATAAGCAGCTCTAGCGACTCCTAACATCATAGCCGCAGCCTGGACGTTGTGTTCCATAGCAAAGTGTAAGACTTCTGCTTCTCGGGTCGCAGCTGTGCCGAGCTCATTTTGGATAGGTACGCGGCAGTTACTGAAAGTGATTTCGGCATTATTTGATAGCCTTTGTGAAATCTTCTCATGTACTCTCTCCACCTTAACACCAGGAGTATCTCGCGGGACCATCAGAACTGTTCGTCCGCCGAGATTTTTCTCTGATAGATCTGTACAAGTTACAAAGTATAGTGAGGCCTCATTTGCGTTGTTGATGAAATGCTTAGTACCATTCAGTACCCACTCCTTACCGTCTGGCTTGGCATTAGTATTCAGTTGAATGGTATCCATAGCTATGAATGTATCAGTCCCGTGAGCTGGCTCACTAGTTGCACCGGACAAAACGTATCGATCATTCTCCATGAATCTCGGAAAGAACCATTCCTTTTGTTCAGTCGTTCCCAGTCTGGCTATTCGCTTCACTTTTGCCAAGGTTGTGCTGAATATAATAGCAACACCAAGATCTCCCCATGCTAGTTCTTCAAGAGCAAGAATCATCGCAGTGAAACTCGCGTCGATCCCCCCAAATTCTTTGGGCACTGTCATCGTTCGAAAGCCGAGTTTCGAAGCCTTTTCGACGATCGCCCAAGGAAACCTTTCTGCTGGGTCTTGAAGCCATTCTTGTTTGGGCGCAATAGGACGTATCTCCTTCTCCGCAAAGTCATGAGCTAAATCTCGAATAGCGGCATCTTCTTCCGTTACAGAAAAATCCAACAATTCTAGTTCTCGTCAGACTGCTTAGAATTCGAGATAATTGAATATTACTCAAATCAATATGGCATACATCTTGTGATATTAGAAATACAAGAAAAACAGGCCGCACATGATTTTCTCGATATGCTACGAAGAGTATAACTAACACTGTATGATCAAAATTGCACCCATGGTGAAACCAAAGATCGCAGTATTTTCTGGGCCTTCAGCCACCATTGCAAATTCTCCACCCCTTGTTACTAGCAACAAGGGAAGACTTCCCGGCGACAGAGTTATTCCGGGCGAATATGACCACCTGGTAGCCCAAATTCTGTACGAACCAGTTACATTGAAGATCAAGAAATTCTCAGCTCATCCTCTTGAAGAGGATGCCTTAGAGGTCTATCATGACAATGGCAAGGATTACTACGAGGTAACTCTGAAACCCGAAGATGGGCCTTACCTCCTTCCCTATATGGCAAGACGGACAGATGGTTCTGGTAATGGCGTTCCCTTTGAGGCAAGTGATCTGGAAAACCGTACAATGAACTTTGGCGGCAGGCAAGGGTTCTATCCAGATGCCTCGAGAATGTTCCTGGAGATCAACAGAACTATCTCAGGAAGAAGTGACGACGGAGAGGGAAGTATTCTTGATACGAAAGCTGATTTTGATTTCATCCGGGCAAATCCGCCCGGTGGCTATACGAAAAAGGGAGAAGTATCAGGAGTAAATTTCTTCCCATACAAACCATATGCGATCGCTAAAAGTACCCGCCCACTAGACCTTGCTAGAACCGCCAATGCTGTACAAAAGGCCTTTGCCACTGGCAATTATTCAGGAGGAATATGGCTCGAAGGAAGCCCCCACGTTGAAGAATCCATCTATTGGCTAAGCCTCATGATAGATACGAATCTCCCGATATGTGGTAATGCATCTCAACGCCCACATGGACAATTGGCAAACGACGGCGACAGAAACCTTGTTGATTCAGTTGAGCTGATCACATCTGGAAAGGGCAACGGGATCGGCGCAGTGGGAGTCCAAGATCAGGTGATCTATGCAGCAAGAGAATTCAAGAAGTCAGATGACCGTCCCGGCAATTACAAAGCCACCGGCGGACATGGCGGTATTCTAGGAACTGTAAAAGCAGGAATAACCATCTGGTACAAACCTGCATACAAACACACATCGACGTCAGACGTCAATCTCACGAAGCTCCCCACTAATGTTGAATTCATAGACAAAGTCGGTGATACGAAGACAACTTCGCTTCAGATCAAGAATGCAGATGGTACTCTCAGAGGTGAAATAATCCCAAGAGTTCGGATAGTGAAGTACTCAGGGTATAACCAGGAGGACCACACAGAAAATCCAGATCAAGAAGTTGACATAATGGCCCGTATCAAGAAAGGACTAGACGATGAACGTGACCAAGATCCAAACCGTTCCAAGCTTCATGGTTTTGTCTATGAAGGCAGCTCTCCATATGCCAAAGGATCGAAATCGCAACAAAAAGCACTAGAAATTGCGGCCTTGAGTGGAATGCCAGTTGTGAGAGTTGGACGGAGCGACCCCGGAGGCCGTGTAACTACTGATCCCAAAGATCTAACGATCGAAGGCAGCAACATGGATACAATAAAGGCGCGGCTACTTCTCATAGCCTCAATGCTGAAGCTGGGCAGATTGCCAAAGGTCAATGATCCGAGGAATCCAACCGCAGCCGAAAGACAAGCCGTAGTAGACAGAATCGCCGTATTCCAGGAGATCTTTGAGACCCATTAGTCATAGATAGTTCCCACTAAATATGCGCATCGTCCCTTGAAGTCGCTTAAGTCATTCTTTTCCGGGGGATCTACAAACAAACTTAGGCCATTCTTGAACTTAGGAACTCCATCTAGAACCTCTTTTGGAAATATATGAGCATCAACGTCAATCCACATCTTGTTCAGCTAAACTTGAAAGGATTTGCAATCGATTTAGAAATTTCTTTGAAAATGGGCAACGACCTACGCATATGCCTCGTTTCTTCAACAATGGATAAATATTTGATAATCAAGTCGCAACTAGAATCGCTACTTGGCCGACCTAATAATTAAGAATGGAAAGATTGTGGATCACCGCGGAATCTATAATGCAGCTATCGTCATAAAAGATGGTAAAATAGAAAACATCGTTTCAGAATCAAATCTTCCTTCAGCAAACAAGATCATAGACGCTCATGGAAATCTCGTGATGCCAGGAATTATAGATCCGCATCAACACCTAGGCGGAATAAGTCCTCTTGACGACGACATCTTGACTGAGACGAGGTCAGCTGCGGCGGGTGGAGTAACCACCGTCATTTCATTGCTACGTCGGCGATACAAGGAAACTGGTGAAGTTCCCATAGGACCATATCTACCGAAGAAGGATAGATTGAGAGAGATCGTCAACACAAAGGCATCGGTTGATACAACATTTAATGCAGGAATAGAAGACGACGAACAAATTGGAGAGATCTCGCGGTATGTAAGGGAGATGGGGTTGACGTCGTTTAAATTCACAAAGGGATACAGACCACACTTTGCTGATGATCGATTACTCTATATTGGGATGAATGCCATCAGAGATTTAGGACCACCATCAATGATGATGGTTCACTGCGAGAACCTGGACATAGTTGAATATTTGAGAGAGAAGTTAATCAAAGAAGGCCGATCAGATCTTGCCGCCTATACAGAGGCCGCCCCTGGATTCGTTGAAGCAGAGGTCATGAACCGGATGATGTATTTTTCCATGATTACTCGATGTCCACTTTACATTCCACACGTCACTATTGAAGAGGGTGTTGAGATGGCTGCCCGATACAGGAGCATGGGAGTCCCCGTCATTACTGAAAGCTGTCCTCATTATTTGACATTTACCAAAGATTCCCAGTTTGGGCCTCTAGGAATGATAAACCCGCCATTACGCGATAAGAGCGACCAAGCAGCTCTGTGGCTCGGAATTAAAAATGGGATAATTGATTGCATGGGTAGCGATCACGTTCCCAACAAGAAGGCTCAAAAAACAGTCATGTTTGAAGGGACAGCTCGTAGTTGGCAGGGTGTAGCCACAATACTTCCCGTCATGCTAAGTGAAGGAGTAAACAAGTCACGGATAAGCTTAGAACGGCTAGTCGAGGTCTGTTCGTTCAATCCCGCAAAAGCGTTTGGCCTCTATCCTGCAAAAGGAGTAATGCAAATCGGCTCTGATGCCGACTTTGTCATTGTTGACCTCCACAAGAAAGTGAAAGTCACTCCAGAAATCCTTCATTCCGCGAGCGATTACACGCTATATGACGGTTGGACTATGGAAGGATGGCCAGTCATGACGATACTTAGAGGAAATATAGTGATGGAAAACGGCGAAATAGTAGCCAGTCCTGGAACAGGACAATACGTTCACAGGATGTTAGACTCAGACAAAGCTGAAATCTCTAAGCGCGAGTCAAACGGTTAAGGTCTGGAATATTTTCCACTCCAGGAACATTCACCATTTCAGGAAACTTTCTTCCGAGTGGCCTTGTAGCATCTATTCCCAGAGCCGATGACGAGCCATCGTCGTCGATCGACGGATCGAGCCGGAATCCAGGAAGACCTTCTATTATTACTGAATCTTTCGCAGGTTGGGAATGGAACGCTATCGCCCAAAGGACCTTGACAGGATCATAGACGTTGATATCAGGGTCCACAACAACTACGAGCTTCGGCCTTGAGTTAAGACCTAGAGCAGCAGAAATGATCGCCTTTGTCTCTCCCTCATAACGACTTTCCATTGAGATGAACAATATGTTTCTTGTTCCGCCTGCGCTGGGAAAGTGGACGGCTCGCACATCTGGGAAGGTTCTCCTCAGCTCTTCGTATACTGTCGCATCGTAGGATATCCCTTTCAGGACGTGATTATCAGTCGTTGGCATCCCTGTTAGCCCGGCCAAGTAGATCGGATCCCGACGATGAGTAATGGCCGAGATCTCGATGACTGGACTTTGTCCACCATCTCCGTAGTATCCTGTAACCTCACCAAAGGGTCCCTCCTCTTCCCTAACATTAGGGGGAACATTTCCCTCAATAACTATTTCAGAAGAGCTAGGTACCTCAAGATCCACTGTCTTACACTTTACAAGCTCGAGTGGTTTCATTCGAAGTCCACCGGCAACTTCGTATTCATCCATTCCATACGGCGTCTTGGAAGCAGCGGCAAGCAGTACTGAAGGATCAACTCCTAGTGCTACTGCGACTTCTAAAGGCCTGTTTTGATTTTCGGCTTTGTTAAGATGTACTGAAACATGCTGAAAAGCACTTGCCCATAGTCCCAATCTTCGTTTATCTTTTACTTGCAGACGATATAGTCCCGCGTTACGTATACCAGTTTCAGGATCTTTGCTAATAGTCACACCCATTGTTATGTATGGACCGACATCTAATTCGCTGTAAACAGGGTTTGGAAAGACCGTAACGTCTGCAGACTCCTCTTTCTTGATTATTTCCTGACATGGACCATTAGATACCAGTTTTGGCTTGTGTGGGTTTCGCAAGGCTCTCAGGTATGTATCCAGTGCCCCTTCTTCCTGGGCCTCGTAAGCCCATAGTCCTCTCCTCCTGGAGGCAAAAAGACCACCTAGAACAGGTACTGAATGACCTCGAATATTCTTCAATAACACTGCCGGACCGTCGGTGTCCGAAACCTTGCGGATGTAAGCTCCAACTCCGAACTTCACATCTTCTTCCTTTTCAATTTCAACCAAATCATCTCGGTCTTTCAGTTTCGCAATGAAAGCTCGCATATCTTCGTAAGGCAAGTATCCTGGTTGACAGTCGCTGGACTATTTATGTCGGCGTTGCTAAGAGGTTTCAAGATAGACAGATATACCTCTGTAGATCGGTGGCCTAAATCCCAACGAATATGGCTCCGCGACTAGTAGGTACTAGACTAGTTTTTTCCCATCTCCACCACTGGAGAGCTTTCAGAGAAGATCGCCGTCCATTTCTCAATAATTTTCTTCCTAATTTGATCGCTTGCCTTGTTGACTGGAGGAAACTCAGCTATCCATTCGAACGGCCGACATGCATCGATTATAGCCCGCGAGTTAGTGAAGTTTCTTTTTTCTCGTTCCCATGGCGGAATAGTGGGATCAAGTGGAGTGCTCCAACAGCGTCTTATGACATCGATTGAAGCTTTCGGATCACATCTTGTAGCAATAGCCCACAAGACATCATTTTCGTTAGTAGGGTCAATATCGTCATCAACCATTATTACGAATCGCCCATGATATGCTCCATCTGATCCCGACATGGAAGCCAACGCGGCTTGTCTTGCATGTCCTGGGTATCTTTGTCGTAAAGAGATCACGGTCAGATATCTTCCTCCCCCAGCCGGAAGCTTCCACACCCCATTAATGCCAGGGACCCCCGCCTTATCCAATTCATGCCATACAGAGGCAGCCCTGTAGATGTACTCGCCTTCAGGACTAGCAGGCGGTTTTAGAGGGGCCGCGCCAGTTATTATTGGGTCATCACGATACATTATTCCTTCCACCCTAACAACAGGTTCATCCCTTGCCCCAGTAGCATAGTACCCTGTCCACTCACCAAAGGGTCCTTCGGGGTGTGATTCTTTAGTACGTGGCGGCAGAAAGCCTTCTATAACAATTTCAGATGACGCTGGAACTGGAAGGCCTGTAATTTCTCCTTTGACCAGCTCCACTGGTTTACCCGCAAGTCCGCCCGCGGTCTCATATTCAGATACACCCCATCCTGCCGCAATGAAAGAGCCAAAGAGCATCACAGGATGGAGACCAAGTACAATGGCCACTGGACAATCTTCACCCCTTGCCCAGTATGCTTCTGAAATAAGGCGGCCGTGATGACCCGCGGAAATGTATAGGCCAAGTCGTCTCGGGCTGTGTACTTGAGCTCTGTAGGTGCCAACGTTTATCCAGCCTTCGTCTGGATCTTTCATTACAACTGCGCAGCCTGTCCCTATATATGGTCCACCGTCGTCTTCATGCCACTTTGGAGCCGGGAAAAGATTGATCTGGGCTTCATCACCACGGAGAATGTTATCTTTTATTGGCCCGCCATTCACTTCTACAGGTTTAATTCCACCAAACGTCTTTAGTCTGTCCTTTAATCCCCTAGCAACTTCGAGTGGCGGTAGATTCGTTTCAAGGCCAAGGGCAACAGCCATTCTTCTAGGCGTGCTAGTCAAATTGGTTAGAATTCGTCGCCCTGGCTCGTAGCCTACGATATTATCGAATAATAAAGCAGGACCTCTACGCTCTGCCATTATTTCTGTTATAGTTCCGATCTCAATTTCACAAGATGCTCCATCAAGGGTTTTCAGTTCCTGCAGCTTGGAGAGATCAGAAATAAAGTCTCGAAGATCCCACGAGAGCATAGAGAACCTACGTTAGACCACGTCTTTCTAATAGTTTTGTGGATAAGCGACATGGGTTTGATATATGCTGTCCTGAAGAACAGCTGTCCCTGGCTAGCCCTTGATGACCTTTGCCAGGAGACAGGAATCTATTGCGGTTCCAACAAAGTCGAAACTGTCGTCATTGAAGGAGACCAAGGAGTTGTAGTCAAGACCTTTAGAAAGCCGAGTCTGCATGGTTGCCAGCACCTCCGGATGGATGCGTTCACTGAGCCCTATCACACTACTTCCCTTCTTTCCATCAATTGTTTCAATCATGACCCTGTCACCTTCGTGGATTCCCTTCCGTAACGCAGTTTCAGGGTTCATGAGAGAAATATCCAGTCCGTGGTATTCAACAAGATTTCGAAGCAACGGGTTTGTCTTACCAAAGCTATGAGATTGAACAGGAACCTTGTAGTTGGTAACATATAGATCGTACTCTTGGTTTCGTTTCAAATATGAAGGACAGGGCTTGAAATCAGGGAGTGGTTGATAGTCACCAGTGTCCCAGGGGATCTTAATCCGCTCTATTTCATCTGCTACCTGACGACCAGCCTGGATCATGAATTCATAGTACAGATGGATTCGCCCATCGCGAAAGGCCCCTCTCCAGCGATCTTGTGGCGTTGCACTCCACTTCAGAAGACCGCCTTTGGGTCCAAGCATCCAATCCAGACCATGTTCCTGTCCGAGCCATGAACGAAGTCTCCGGTCGATCAGGTCACCGTATCCATATTTTGTAAGAGGGTTAAGCTCGTATTCAGTTCCAACCAGTTTCCACACTTCGTTCATCTGCCGGTAGACATCCGAAAGGAAACCTGCCTGGTCGGCAATTTCCAGGAGTACCTCAGCGTTGTTCACTAGACTATCATAAGGAGCATCGTATGGAGGCTTTACGATAGGTCGAGCACCATACCAATAACCGGGCTCGCCGACTCGAAGGCTGAGGTTTTCTGACAACTTCTCAAAGTGGTGAAGTTCCGGAAAAACAATATCAGCAATAGACATAGTTTCGTCGGGTTTAATATTGAAGGCCACTATGAATGGTATCTGTTTTAGAGCTTCAGACGCCATTTCCGGCGCGAATGTACTCTTCACGGGATTATTCCTAAATGTGAATAGGATCTCAGGTTTCACATAGTGTTCAGGTTTCAAACCCCATCGCTCTGGCTCTAGGAGCGCAGGAAGTACCAGACTAGCAGAATATACAGCAACCGGGAACAGCTCAAAGACATCTATCCTCGAAGGCTTCTTAACTTGCCTCGGAGGATACGGAGCTCCAAGCCATGTCTTTGCCGCCATCAGTCCGTCTTCAGTTACGTATTCCTCTTGGGCAGGATGACCAGTTATCC
>DAEN01000008.1 GCA_002495315.1 Thaumarchaeota archaeon UBA141 | reverse complement strand
GAGCATCTGGAGGAACAGGGGGAGGTTCTGGTGGAGGTCCTTACGAAGCAGTAGAATCAGCTCTCTTGGCAGACAAGTCCCCTGACGTCCACCGGAATATGATCTTCTCTACTCGGGCCTCGCTTGGAGCTCTACTATCTGCTGGTGGTGCTCTGACAGCGGGACTCCCTGCATTTTTCAACTTTGATTCTCTTCAGCCGCTCTTTCTCTTATTCTCCGTATTGGGCATCATTTTCATTCTGTTATTGTTGGGGGTGAAGGATCAGCGTAGAGAAAATCTTAGCAGATTACACTTTCTTCCCAAGAAATCAAGCGGCGTAGTTATGCGTCTCTCCTCAATGGCTGCGATAGACGGTTTTGCTATCGGATTCTTGACAGCATCTCCTGTTACTCTCTGGCTTGTAGAGAAGTTTGGAGTTGGACTAGACTCTATTGGTCCATTTTTTGCCATTCAACGTTTGGTAATCGCATTTTCGTTCATAGTGGTAGCGCGGATAGCAACACGAATCGGATCTGTGAGAGCCATTTTCTATACTCAGGCACCTGGAGCAGCAATACTCTTGTTCTTACCACTGATGCCTACCTTTGAGATCGCAGCTGCATTGATCGTGGCAAGATCTTTTATTGCTTCAATGGATAATCCCATCCGACAATCGTATATCATGGCTATTGTCAACAAAGAGGAGAGGGCATCAGCAGGCGGTCTTGTCGAAGGAGTCTCTCGCGGTATTCCTGGTGGGCTAAGTCCGAGCGTCGCTGGTTACGCAATCCAGTACATTGCACTGTCGATCCCATTCTTGATAGCTGGGATGACTCAATTGACTGGCGCGGGACTTTTTTATTTGATCTTCAGGAAAGTGAAACCACCTGAGGAAAAAACTTGAGCCCGCAACCAAAGCTGTTCCTACTAGTGAAGAACGTGGTGTACCCTGTTAACCATGTTTGAACACGTGATCCAACCTGTTTCTCTAACAACCAACTTGTCACTGGCGGTAGTCTCGCGGAGATATGTTCTTTGTGACTCTCTGATTAACTTTGGATCTAGTGTGTGGATGTATTGACTAGTTCAGGAGTTTTCAAGTTCCTGCCGATAATCTTCTCTATTGGTATTGGCTTGATAATATTTGCAACTTCTGGGAATATCGACCCTACATATGTGGGGATTGCCTTCTTTCTCGGAATCCTGATGGGGCTTACAAGCACTGGAGGCGGCGCCATAATGACGCCCATTCTTGTCATATTTGGTATAAGGCCTATAGTTGCTATAGGGACTGGACTTGCATTTGCCAGCATAACTTTTGCCGTTGGTTCTATTCGACACCGTCAACAAGGTACCGTTCATTTCAGGCTATTCCGATATCTGACGTTGGGGAGTATACCTGGCTCTCTAGCTGGAGTGGCTATGACTTCATTCTTTGAAGCAGCTTACGGAATCGCAGCTGATGCGATACTTGCACGAATCTTAGGGATTACTCTCGTTTTTGCTTCGTTGCTCGCTGTCTTACCAAGGAAGCGGCGCGATGAAAATGGTTTGAGAGTAGTTGATGGAGAATTTAGCTTAAGAAAGAAGATGAGTGTGATGTTCCTTGGTTCAGCTGTTGGTTTCCTCGTCGGACTTACGTCAGTTGGGGCCGGTACCATTATTCTGATAGGACTATTGCTCCTCTTTCAGCTACCAGTGGGGATGATTGTAGGTACCACCATGCTGAATGCAGCAGTACTTCAAGGAGTTGCTGGCCTCGGGCACTTTGGTCTTGGAAATGTTCAACTTGACCTTCTTGCATCTTTACTCATGGGATCACTTCCAGGCGCAGTCATTGGAAGTAGAATGGTCAAACTGATTCCTGAGCGCTGGTTGCGTTTGATCCTAGTTTTTACAGTCTTGATCTCTGGTCTTGCAATGCTTGGCAAATATGGACTTTAGATTCATCTGATCTAGTATGACTCTTTTATTCAAATCCCACTTTAGACTTCGGAATGTACATGGCTTCATGTCCACGAGAGATTGCTGAAATGCAGGCTGTGGCGACGTTGATGCCATTGGATATCTTGAAGACCATGATCTCAATCCTTTAGCAAACAAAGAAAAAGGTCTCAAATGTCAGAGTCTGCAACCCAGTGAAACATGAATCAATCTCATCTCTCAGTGGGAATGTAGCGTTCATAACAGGTGCCAGTGATGGGATGGGTAAGGCAACCTCATTCTTCTTGTCAAGCCTGGGGGTTAATGTCGTACTATGTGCGCGTAGAAAAGATCTTTTGGAACAATATGCTGCTCAAATCCAAAGTCAATTTCGGACAGACCCTCTTGTTCTCAGCTTAGACGTAACTAAGGTTGAGGAAATCAGCAAGGCAGTTGAAGAAGCCACTATGAAATTCGGGATGATTCATTTTGTCTGTAACTTCGCTGGATACAGTGCAGCATACGGCATGAGGGAATTTCGAGCACTAAATCAGAATGATCTTCTGAGAGAAGAAATTCAGAGTAAATGGAAAAAAGAACTTGCGCTTGTGGACGATATCGATCATAAAGGAACAGTTAGAGTTAATGATGCTATTCAGCCTTTGATGAAAGAACAAGGAGAAGGAGTAATTCTAAATATTTCTGCCATAACTTCTGTCTACAACTATCCGTACGAGGCAGCATACGTGAACGCCAAACACGCAAATGAAGAGGACGCTGCTAATCGGGCAAAAGAATCTGATGCAAAGGGATGGGGAATTAGAGCTTATTCGATAGCACCCGGTGACGTGTATACTAGTACAACTTGGGATGCGTATGATGAAAATGAAAAAGTAGACGCGCTTGGGTACGGTATAATCAAATCCGAAACCATTGCGAAGACTGTTTCTTGGTTACTCGAGGGTACATTAAATCAAAAGTGGGACATGCAAGTGGACTTGGAGACGAGTAGAGTCTCTGACGAGGGTAGGTTGCTTCCATTAAGAAACGGGGACGTGGTTGTAGTTGACGCTAAGACTGCGCCAAGACTATATGCACTCATGGACCAAGAATACTACCCGTTTGTCCCAAGAAAATAGTAGAACGAAACTTGGTGACTGAAAAATCGGATGCATCAAACGACCTTGTCTCGTTATAGTTTGGAGGAGCCTCAGAAAACTTTTCGGCGTACTTGGTTTACTAGCAAATCATGAGATGCTACTGATTTACTAAGTCATTCGATCTCCCATCTACCCT
>DAEN01000071.1 GCA_002495315.1 Thaumarchaeota archaeon UBA141 | reverse complement strand
CCCGAAGAAATTAAAGAGATGATCCAGGAGTTCCCAAACGACTATCTCGAATCGTGGGATGTATCCACGCTTGTGAATATCCCAACTAACAATAATCCTGAGTGTATAGAACCTGAGGTCAGGCTCCTTTGAATATTGCTAAGTTAATAGGACCCTACTATCCTGTAACAACATAAGTACTGCAGAAAGGCGAATAAGAATGGCATACATAACATACACAGGTTCAGCGTATCTTCCAGGCGTGGACGATGAAGTTTCAGTCACAGCCCTTATTGATGAAGAACAAGATACCGTGTCGATAGAGTTCGATCGTGAGATAGGAGGATCCGCAAGTTGGCACGGCACCTCTGTTGAAATCAATCAACGGCTTAAATATAGCGAAATTGTTTTTAGAACCACTAATCTACCAGTGGAAACAGTAGATCTAGTTTGGAAGTTTAACGCTTCAAAGTTAGATAACAGTCTTGCCGCCGTGATAGTTCCACAACCTAATAAATTGCGGGTCTCCGGAGAGAAAGGCTTTATACTTAACAAGTAGATTGTAATAGGCTGAAGGTTCGAAAACCTGAGCATGGTTTAGTAACTTTGGAATAGTGCTCCCCACCCTGTCTTCATCGCCTTTTCGATCCTTTTCTTACCAATGAACCTCAGCCAGTACTCGTTGTGATACAAATTCGATGCGAAATATGCCCAAGGCGTAATCGGAGATCTCAAGAGGGCGTTTTCCAAGGGTTTGAGGGGGCCCCAGTAGATTAGTTTCTGACCTTTGCTTGCAAAGGTATTACCATTTTGAAATCCCCAATCCACATTTGAGATATCTTCTCCAACAATCTCTATATCAGATATCTCTCCACATCCCAAACCAGCTTCATGTGCCAGTCGAATAAATTTAATAGACATCGGATCAAACCCCATCATTCTGGCAGAAACTGCGTCCACCGAGACCTGATCTTCCCCAGCCAATATGACATTTTTCTCATGCCACTCCATCGCCCTAGGACCAGGGCCAGAACCCGCGAAAGTCCCGTCCGTAACAGCGAACACTCCGGGGTGTATCTGTTTTTGGATTCGAAGGAGATCAACCAGCGTTTCGTGTATCACTGAATGGGTCCAATGGCGCTGGAAGTTGAGAAGCCCACCGAAAGCATTTTTCATAGCTCCAGTGATGGTCGTGAAAACATGGGTTTTCATTGTTGGGAGGTGAACTATGTTCTTGCCAATTAGAGGCTTTGGGATATGTATGCCGTCTCCATATATCTTGTCGAGAACTAAGAATTCACCTTCCGGCTCAAAAGGCACCCACTCCACATCTTCAAGATGAATCCCATGAAGATCGTGCAAATCTTCAACAGCCTTGTGCTTATTCTTGACCTCACCTTCTTTCGCATCTACAACTACTGTTCCGTTATGGGTGGGAATGAGGTCCGTATAGCCATCCTGTTTAAGGGTTCTTATAACCCCGTCCAGTTGCCATGGAGAAGTTGAGCACGCGGGATAGTAGTGTTGCCATGAGATATTGATTTTTAGAAGTGTCTCAATGTCACGCGACAACACCGATTGGTAACCAGCAAGCCTCATAGCCGTGCCCACATCGTCTAGAACAGTTCTTGGGCAGGTCTTTACTACGGCAACTTTCGACTTCAAAGTACGTTTGCCAGGGGCTTGTTCGACAGTCTGGAGGCTGCCTGTTCCCATCTAGCTCTCCAGGTAATCCTTCAGCTTCTTGGATCGGTTTGGATGCCGCAATTTACGCAAGGCCTTGGCTTCAATTTGCCTAATCCTCTCGCGTGTGACGCCGAAATCCTTGCCAACTTCTTCTAAAGTCCGGCTTCTTCCGTCTTCGAGACCAAATCGTAACTCAAGAACACGTGCCTCTCTTTCATTCAAGGTGTGAAGCACGTCTGTTACCTGTTCCCTGAGAAGTTGATAGGAAGCAGCTTCAACTGGAGCAAGTGCGGTGGTATCCGGTATGAAATCGCCCAGATGACTATCCTCCTCTTCTCCGATCGGGGTTTCCAAAGATACCGGCTCCTGAGATATTTTCAGAATCTCTCTTACTTTCTCGGGTGAAATCTCCATCTCTTTACCGATTTCTTCACTCGTAGGCTCCCTTCCGTATTCCTGCACAAGTCTGCGGGTAACCCTTAGAAGCTTATTTATAGTCTCAACCATATGAACTGGGATTCGAATGGTTCTAGCCTGATCAGCAATAGCTCTTGTTATCGCCTGTCTGATCCACCAAGTTGCATAAGTGCTAAATTTATAGCCCTTACGATAATCAAATTTTTCAACGGCGCGAATGAGTCCAATGTTACCCTCTTGTATGAGGTCAAGTAGGGACATTCCCCTACCGATATACTTCTTAGCAACACTCACCACTAGTCGAAGATTTGCTTCGGATAAGTGCTGTTGGGCCTCATCACCTTTATCCAGAATACGATCGATATGTTGACGGAAGAGAAGTTCGTAAGGTTGCATTTTTTCATCAAGATTTTCCTGGTTCGCTATCTCTCTTATCTCTGGAAAAGTGGGTCTACCTTCAACGGCCCTGAATACATCGTCAGGCATCAATCTAGTATTTATAGAGGATTGTTTGATCATCTCTTTCAGATCATCTCTATCTGGAGGATCCTGATCCGTCAATTCAGAGTAAATTGCCGAAACCTGATCAAGTAATTCGTCTTGGAAAATACCATCGATAGCGTTACGGATATCTGGATTTGCCATAAGGTCGGGCAAAGTCCCATCAAAAGGGACCTCTTTGGCCACGAGAATCGCTTTGATTATATTTTCGTTGTCTCCAACCGACCTGAGCATCTCAGAAATTATCTTACGGGCCATGGGAGAATTGCCGTCTTCACCAGCAAGTTCTTCATTTAGTCTTTCTACGTATCTTTTTGCCTCAAATTTACGAGCTAACTCTCTCTCTTGAGGAGCTTTTAAAAGATCAACTCTGCCTATTTCTCGAAGATACATCCGCACGGGGTCATCAATAACCTCTACCGTGCCTATCTCTTTTTCCCACTGGCGCGCTGCCTTGGCTTTGAGATCTTCTAGGCTTGGTGGAGAATCTTCGTCTATGTCTTCGTCGTCGTCACCCCTGACCGGTCTACTCATCCCCAATTCCACAACTGAATTATCATCTTCGTCTTCGTCGTCGTCTTCTTCCTCTTCTCCAACGACATTTTCGCGTGTCTCATCGTCCTCCGGACGATAGCCATCCTCTTTCGACCTGCTGCTGGTTAGAGCACCGTCTATAAGGTCCGACTCACCACCTAAAGATTTAATCCCGTCTGTTGTCATTTGAGGTAACTCCTTTA
>DAEN01000073.1 GCA_002495315.1 Thaumarchaeota archaeon UBA141 | reverse complement strand
CTGCACAGAGTGGAGTAACCAAAACCGCCAAAGATCTGTAGCGCATGATCGGCCGCTCTGTACGCCGCCGATGACGCAACTTTCTTGGCTAGTGAGATCTTTTGGTCAAGTATTTTGCGAAAGTCCGCGTCTCTGTTAATTCGTTCATCGTACAGACTCTTCCAGTAGGCGGCTACGTAGACAGGCCATTTGGCCATCTCTAGGTCTTCTGCAATTCGAGAGATGTGTCGTTGAATTAACTGATGTTTTCCTATTGGTTTTCCGTGTTGAATACGTGTCTTTGCTCTCTCAATTGACTCATTTAGACAGTCCTCAATAGCTCCCAGGCATCCTGCCGCTATTCCTATGCGACCATTCTGAAGGCTACTGTATGCTATTGGCAAGCCCTTGCCAAGACCACCTATGAGATTTTTCTGAGGGACAAAAGCTCCCTCAATGTCGATAAGAGCGGTATCTGAAGTAAACATTCCTAGTTTCTCCTTCAGATTCATGCTCACCTTGATATGTTCTTCATCTCGATCTACAAGAAATGCACTCATGTTGTTTTGTTTGTTAACTGGGTGCGCAAATACTATGTAGGCGTCTGCAATACTTCCATTGCTAACAAGATATTTTGTACCATTTAGCTCATAGCCGCCTTCACTCTCCTTGTATTCACTTGTCAAAGCAGTTGGCTCGCTACCTGCCCATGGTTCCGTGAGACAGAAGGCCAGGATCTTTTCTCCTCTTACTGCTGGAATTAGGTATTCTTTCTTTTGTTCCTCCGTTCCCCACTCTAGTATTGTTTTTCCCGTTAGAGAACACTGGACGTCAACAAAGGTTACAGGTCCCATGCCCAGCTGCCCAAGTCGTTCCAGGCCCAATGCCAGAGCAATAGAGTCGCCTCCTAATCCACCATATTTCTCTGGAATATCTATCCCAAGAAGGCCATACTTTCTCAGTACATTGATCTGTCCCTCTGAATTGAGCTTCTTCTCTAGATAGTGCTCTACTTCATCTATGAAGAGTTCGTTTACGGCCTTGTCCATTCTCTCTGCTACATCAATATGTTTGGGTCCAATCCAACCCATAGTTTTGAGTTCATCAAGGTGTTGTTGGAAGATGGATTCCATCGTGGTTAACCAGTCTAAACAACAGATAAACGTACATCATAAAAGCTCGTTGCTGCAGAGATGAATCTGGTGAGGAATCTATCTTAGACAAAATGATAGTGGTAAGGGTGCCTTACTCATTTGAACCAGAAAGACGCAATGTAGAATATACATCTTCCAGGTCAAGAAACTCTTTAGAATTTCAGGAGGGTAATCTATGATACCAATAAAGCCGATTCTCGATGGGAATAAGAGAGCTGTGAGTCGCGCAATTTCTCTAATCGAAGATGAATCTCATTACGCTTCATCACTTTTGCGTCTTCTCTATCCCCATACTGGAAAAGCTTTCGTCATTGGTATCGTGGGACCACCTGGCACTGGTAAGAGTTCTATAATTGACGCGATGGTCAGATGTTATCGTCAACGCGGCGCCCATGTCGGCGTCGTGGCTACCGATCCCTCAAGTCCAACGAGTGGCGGTGCTCTACTCGGAGACCGTCTAAGGATGGGGTTGCATTCCCTGGATTCAGACGTCTTCATCCGCAGTATGGCTTCAAGAGGACAATCTGGCGGTTTATCACCAACAACGCGAAACGTCGTCCGTGTCATGGACTCTGCTAGTATGAATCCAATCATCATCGAAACTGTGGGTGCTGGACAGAATGACGTTTCTATTGCTTCCGTAGCTGACGTCGTCGTTGTTGTCTTGATGCCTCAAATGGGTGATGAGGTCCAGAGTGGTAAGGCTGGATTCATGGAGATTGGTGACATCTTTGTCGTCAATAAGGCCGATCTTGATGGAGCAGATAAGACAATCTCTGATCTAAGGGCTCTGAGAAGCGATGTAAAGGGCTGGGAACCCCCAATACTCAAGACGGTAGCTATTGGTGGCAAAGGAATCAAGGAGATGTTGGTTCAAATCGAAGACTGTCGGCAGTATTTAGAGAAGAAAGGATACTTTGCCCGAAGGAGGATGGCTCATCTCGAAGAGGAGTTGCTCGGAGACATAGTGAGTCACTGGACGCAAAAACTAAAGCTCCGTGCAAAGAGAACATCTCGTTTCCGGGCAATTGTACGGGAAGTCGTTTCAAGAGAGATCGATCCATGGCGAGCTAGTGAGCAACTTTACAAGGAGTTGGACATGATGTAAGAGCTCTTGAAATGCATGATAACTCAAACATTACGCATATTTCTTTCTATTTTGTAAGTCGATTGTGAAAATCACACAAACTCATACTCGCAAAAAACACTAAGAATCAATGGAAACGCATAAAGCTGGTTACAAAGTTAGCAACTATCATAGTTATCAACTTTGTAAAGTAGAGGCTTTGTTAAAGATGATAAGGATATTTTTGGTTTGCCTTCCACATCAAAATTGTCATCTGACAAGAATTTCAAATAACATTGTTCAATATTATGCCATTCTTTATCAATGGCAGCGAACCAAGCAGTGTCTCTATTTCTCCCTTTGTTTATTGTCATTTGTCTGAAGACTCCTTCATAAGATAAGCCTAATCTTTGGGCTGCTCTGCGGGACTTCAAGTTTAACGCATTACATTTCCATTCATATCTTCTATAGCCGTTGTCAAACGCCCATTTCATCATTAGGTACATCGCCTCCGTTGCTTCAGTTGTGTTTTGTAACAATGGCGAATAGTTGATGTGTCCAACCTCAATTGAACCATCTTTAGGTTTTATCCTTAAGTAACTCGCTATGCCTACTGGTTTATCGAGTTTCTTGCTTATAATCGCAAAGAATACTGGATCTTCTCCATCTTCAAATGTCTTTATCCATTTAGTATATTTAATTTCAGATTCAAATGGACCATAGGGTAAATAAGTCCAATTTACTCCGTTCGTGTCCAAAGAGTTAGCATTAAAAAGCTGTGCTGAATACAGCGATGCTTTGAGCGGTTTAAGTTCTACCAACTTTCCCTCCAATGAAATACCTTTTGGATGTGGAGGGGTGGTAAAATCATTCACAATATTGCCAAGTCTCAACATTTCTTTATCTCTGCCTTTATGTCATATCTGTGAAGATTATGTTGTGACCTGATTTATTGATGAAACCCTAGCGTCCGACGAATCTTGGGCGGCGCTTTTTGAGAAAGGCTCGAATTCCTTCTCTGGTATCTTCAGTTGCGAACAATTGTAAGAAGCTCCTCCGCTCATGTTGAATACCTGCCGATAGATGTTGTTCTTCTGCTTCAAGGACTGCTTTCTTTGCTCTCTGGACTGCAATAGGTGGCCTCTCAGCTATTACTTTAGCCAAGGCAATGGCTTCTTCTAGACATGTTTCAGGGCTAGTTACACGGCTGATCAGTCCAATCATCTGCGCTTCTTTTGCAGTGATGCTATCTCCAGTCAGGATCATCTCCATAGTTTTGTATCTTCCAATGTTGTGGGTGAGCCTTTGTGTTCCTCCAGCTCCTGGTATGAGTCCTACTTTGATTTCAGGATGGCCTATCTTTGCCGTTTCAGAAGCCACGATCAAGTCACATGCCATGGCAAGTTCTAATCCTCCACCCAGTACGTGTCCAGTGACGGCGGCTATTATTGGTTTCTTGATTTGGGCAACTCGATCCCAGAGATGCAAATAATTCTTTTTCGGAATTGTAATTCTGCCATTTTTCATCATACCTGCCAGATCAGCGCCCGCAGAGAAAACTCGATCTCCTCCGGTCAAAACAATAATTCGTATAGAGTTATCTCGTTCGATCGTTTCAAGAATTCCCACAAGCTCATTCATCAATTCAGTATCGAGGATGTTTAATCGGTCTGGTCTATTGAGCGTGACGATGGAGATGGGACCATTCCTGTGCTCTATGACCTTTCTTGACATTCTATTTCCTACCTGTTTTGTTCATTATAGGTTTTCAGGCCAGAAATTACGATCTCTGGTTTCTGCCGGGTTCTGCTCGAAGCTCTGAATCGACAATTATTTGGGAATTCTATCTAACCGCGCAGTTGGATCTAGATTCTTGTCGCGTGACCAGATTTAGCTGCCACAGGAGGCCCCAGAGCCAGATGAGTTATTTCGATAATGAACGTCTTGATGGTATCATTGTCTTGCACCAACAGCCCATTCTTTTCTTGTATACTGTCACCAAATAGTATACAAGAGTTAGGAGATTGTCATTCGTCTGGACCGTTCCAGAAGCCTGTCCGCCAGACGTGTCCCGGTGAGGAGATCAGCTAGTGGCGGAAAAACTTCATCACCGCTAGACATCAGACCCTGTGGGGTTGTGAGGTGAAACGATGCGATTTTCTGCTTAACTGGCATGTTTCCTCATAGATCTAGAATAAAACGAAGAACATACTTGTCATCAGCTTTCTTTATCTCCATCTGGTGATATGTAGCTGCTTTGATCTCTATCTTTGGATGGTGTTTTTCTGGTACTAGAATCTCACCAAGAGTCTTGGCAGTTAATTCAAAGTCATCTCCCTTTCTGGTTATTCTAACATCAAAATCGTTTATGACATACATGTCAACGGTGGCTCTGAGCAGAACGATCTCTAACCAATTGTATAACAACCCTTCTAAATCATGGCCCTCTGCGGATAAGATCCCCTCTGACGTCTTTTCTACTCTATTGATGTCGACCAGCGTACTCATTAGAGCGTAGGCCGCGTTTCCAAAGGCTTCTTCCAGTGTAAGTCCATACGCTTCAAGGTAGGCATCTGTAGTGTGTTCAAGAGCAACGTACCGTTCTTTTGGTATCATTGTTCTTGGATGGTTCGATTAAATGACTATGTTGTAAGGGTGTCTTCTATAAGGGTGGACATGGCCGAGCCCAACAGATCTTGTACAACTGAATAACTTATCGTATTAGACTTTTGGCTATTTTCTGTCTGTTTGAGGTTACTTGAGAGGAACATATAGACTCGATCGGGACGAACCTATTCCCGGCGTTCCGTGTACGACTTTCTTGTTAGTAGATACATATTCTCCGAGATAGTGGCCAAGCATCTCGGGCTTGATCTCAAGTGGTACAAACTCTTTTCCACTATGTATGTGAATAGTCAGTCCAACCATGGTGGGCAGTATTATCATATCTCGGGCGTGTGTCTTGATCGCCTTTGAATCTGTTCCTTCTGCTAACTCGCGGATGCGTTCAAGCAGCTTCCTCTTCTCATCCGAGATTCCTCTGTTCAGGGAACGGCGTTGTCTTGAGGGGAGTAGTGCTAGTAGCGACTCCATCGACATATCCCTAAGCTGGGAAACAGGATATCCACGGTACCTAAATTCACGAGGCAACTAGATATCTCATTTCTCCAATAGTGTTCGCGCAAAGCGACGTTTGGATCCTCCCCTTCCGGCTTTCCTTGGGGCTATGAGTCCTACCTTGCGACCGGGTGGGGCATTACGCGGTGATGCCGTCGATTTTCCTGGATGTTGATGTCGCCCGCCTCCAAATGGATGGTAAACTGATGACATGGCGATACCACGGGTACGCGGATACATTCTACCTCGAGCTCTGGCAAGACGCCGCGCTGTGCCAGCCTTCAGGAATGGCTTTTCTGTACGACCACCACCGGCGATGGTTCCAAGAGTCGCGCGACAGTCACCAGGAAGTCTTGCACTCTTGCCCGACCTGAAACGGATAATTGCCCCCGCAGGTGTCCGCGCAAAGAGGATTGCATATCCTCCTGAGGCTCTAACAAGTTTCCCTCCATCTCCAGGTGTATGTTCTATGTTGCAGATCGTTGATCCTTCGGGAATTTGTGACAATTGTAAAACATCACCAGTGTGGGGCTGATTATCGGGGTTTATCCTAAACTGTGATCCAATATGTATTCCTTGTGTTGCTGGCAGATGAACTAACACACCGTTGTCTAGATGAATCTTAGCTAATGGAGCAGTACGGCCGCGCTCATGCAAAATTGCAGTTACTTTTCCTATTAGTGATCTTCCACGGACAAGTGGCGGATACAGGATAGGGGCGATCTTTCCCTTCTTCGCGGCTCGCCATTGCATCCCGCCCTTGCCCCTGCGTTGAACAAGAATACGTTTACCCATTTACCAAATCACACCAATCCTAAGCGCGATCCAAGATCCGCTGCAGAGCTCTTCGGTGCCAGTTTCACATACGCTTTCTTTCCATGTAATGTTCTAGCAGTATTCACAGACTCAACCTCTACCTCGTATAGTGTCTCGATTGCATCTGCGATCTGTTTCTTGTTGGCTTTTTCTTTCACCATGAAAGTAATCTTGTTCTGCTTCTCGATAGGGTCATATGTCTTCTCAGTTACTAGTGGTCTCTTAACCACTAGAATGGCGTCTTCTGGCCTCATGCTTTCCAATTGCTCCTAGTGCTAACTTCCATTATCTTCGGTTGTTGGATTTTTCTCGATGGAGATCGCAGAGGGAGCCTTAGGCGAACAAGTCTCTTCACTGCACCCGGGACTGAACCCTTGAGAATAACATAAGGAGTTTTAACTTCTCCATAATGTGGAAAGCCCCCTGCTGGGGTCACTGTATTCTGAGGCTCAGAAACTAAGAGGATGCGTTTGTTATATTCTGTCCGTTGGTTAAGACCCATCTGGCCCGCTCTTGGGACTGTATACATCATCGTTGTTGGATTCCATGGACCTATGACACCAACAGCACGAACGCTCTTCCTGGACTTATGTTGTTTCCTCTTAATGCCGTGTCTAGTGACTGGTCCTTCGAAGCCTTTCCCCTTGCTGACGGCTATAGCGTCTACAAACATTCCGGGCTTTAGTACCTCTGACGATGGAATTTCTTTCCCCAATAGGCCTCGTACATATTCGATTTTGGATTTCATATCCTTGCCCCCAACGCCGAGCTCAAACAGGAAAGGTTTCTCTTGAGATAGCCCGGTGAGACTAGGCCTAGCACAGGCGATAGCTACGACTCTGGTAGCAGCTTGTGCATCACTGTCCAATTGTTGAAGAGATTTTTCATTGTTCCCTGACTTTATCCTGACAAGGCGGTCTAGTTCTTTTGGTAGCTCATTTGCAAAGACATCTATGATTGCTCTTTCTTTGCCTCTGACCTTATGGTAGGCCCGCAGGCCACAAATGGTAACCGGGGGCGTTTCAAGCACTGTCGCTGCGTTGAAACGGCGTTTGCCAAAGTTCGGCGTCTTTTCACGGTCATCAGTAGTGATGACGTGCAGAGATCCTGCTTTGAAGCCACAAAAACCGAGAAATCTTGGTTCTCCTTCCTCGACAGTCGGCCAAGTTCGAATAGATGGAACAAGAGAAGCCGCTCGACCTCGCGGTCTAAAAGCCAACGAACCTCGTCTTGGTGCACTATTCTTTCGATGACCCATAGTTGATCGACTTTGAAGTTTTCTTCTTGCTTTGCGTCTTTAAACCTTTACGAGTATGATGTGATTGACATTCGTCAATTGCTATCCTGTTGTGCTACTGTTTTCCGACAAGTCATGAAGTGGCCATTGCGATCGCTAGATTGACTACTGCCAGAGACGATAGTATTGCTTCTTCGGTTCGTAACGTTAACGTTCCCTGATTAGGGAAGAAATTCAGGACAGATCCCTCGAAGGCATTGGGACTTTTTCCCTCTGCTTCGAGTATTTCGAAGATGCCTCGTCGTGGTCCTCCAAAGATGAGAAGGAGATTCACAGATCCTCTAACAGCTCTCAGGAGATCGTCCCAGGAGGATGCAGCTGATTTTCCCTTTCTGGAAGTGAAAATTATAGAATGAGTATTGCAGTCCTTGAGTAGTCCTGATAGAGTCTTGACGCGTTCTACTTGATATCCCCAATACATCTTTAGATGTTCTCGGCTTACTGCGAGCCCTCGATGATTGGGATGACTTCCAAGGATCCGAACTGCATGCCTTTCGCCTTTCTTACCTGTACCATCAAATGGAATTGGACTCTTGAATCCAACATCAATGTGGAGGTCATTATTGACTTGAACTATGATCCCTTCACGGTGATCGCCTTCATTTACTTGTCTTGGATCTGATGGAACCTGGTGTGGTGGAGTTCTTAGGGGTGGGAGGCTACCTGCATGTGCAAGCTCCTTACGTAGTGGGAGATGTCGTCTTCTTAGATACTGTGGGTAATCCATATACTCTAGAATCCGGGTAAGTACTTGCGCCTGCCACTCGAAGTTTCCCACTGGGTCGTCGTATGCATAGATCCTCTTTACACGTCCAATGGCGCATGTACGCCCAATACTTCCTATTTTATTCGTAGCGTCGCGTAAATCATTTGATTCTTCGAGAATTGAAGATGGTAACGCAATACTGATTTGAATGTCTTTAATGTCGACCACTAGAATGTCAGATGTGAAGGATTAATTATAGTTGCTAATCCTATAGTGTGGTATGGGAGCAGACGACAGGGATCTAGCGCGCATTACGGCTAAGAAGCTGCAGGAGCTTAAACGACGCGCTGTTGCGTTGGAGAAAGCTGCGAAAGTGAGTTCTGATACCAAGCCCACGGAAAGATCACCACGGGATGTTCTTGTCCAGAAACTTTATGATCGCGGTTTAGAGGTTCTGGAGACTGCAGAAACCTTCTATCCGACACAAACTGCTCTAGTAGTCAACAAGCTTGCCGAATTGGTCAACAGGGGTGACGTTAGGGAACGAATATCAGGTGGAGAATTATTGAGCCTTTTCAGATCTATTGGCCTAAGGATCCGAGTTCCTACTTCGATAAATATAGAGAAACACGGGAAATCAGTTCCACTTGGGGATCGCCTGAAAATCACTGATTAGATGATATTTTCTCACTATCCCTTCACAACACCCATGGGAACAAGTCGAACTACTCTTGTAGCTATCCCTGCGCTATCTGATACCTCTGCTACGGCATCCACGTCTTTGTACGCCTCAGGTGCTTCTTCAGCAACTCCCTTCCATGAGGCCGACTCTATGTGAATACCTCTACCAGCGAGCTCTCGTTTGACATCCTCTCCACGCCATCTTCGCACGGCTGCTGACCTTGACATCATGCGTCCTGCTCCATGGGCAGTTGAGCCAAAGCTGACATCCATTGACTTCGGAGCCCCAACAAGTACATAGCTCGCTGTTCCCATTGAGCCGGGTATGAGGACTGGTTGACCAACTTTTCGATACATTATTGGAACCTCGGTTCTTCCTTTCGGAAAAGCTCTGGTGGCGCCTTTTCTGTGGACCATGACTTTGCGCTTGGAATCATCTATGTTATGTTCTTCAATTTTTGCAATGTTATGAGAAACATCGTATACTAGATTCATTTCAAACCCTTCAGAGCTGCTCCCGAGGACCTTCTCGAAGGCTCTCCGCGTCCAGTGGGTTATCATCTGGCGATTGGACCAGGCGAAGTTTAGAGCAGCGTTCATAGCTCCTAAGTAATCCTCTGCCTCCTTGGAATTAATTGGAGCACAAGCTAGTTCTCTGTCCGGGAGCTCTATGCCGTAGCGTTTAGCCGCGCCTTCCACGACTCGCAAATAATCACTACACACCTGGTATCCAAGACCTCGTGAGCCCGTATGTGCCATTATTACTATTTGACCTTCATGAAGACCGAAAGTTTTCGCCGCTTGAGGATTATAGATCTTGTCGACTTTCTGGATCTCAACGAAGTGGTTGCCAGAACCAAGGCTTCCTAATTGTGGGGCTCCTCGCTTCTTGGCAGTTGGGGATACCATATTTGGCTTCGCAGTCTTCATTGTTCCGTTCTCTTCACAGTATTCCTTGTCGCTGTCCCACCCGTATCCATTCTCAACCGCCCATGCAACGCCATCAGCAAGCACGTCTTCAATCTGCCTTGGTCCTAGCTTGATCCTGCCACCAGTTCCGACTCCTGAAGGTATATTGAGGAATAGCTCTTTGAGAAGTTCCCTCAATTTAGGGTGCACGTCTTTCTCAGAAAGCGAAGTACGGATTAATCTGACCCCGCAATTGATATCATATCCAACTCCCCCAGGTGATATCACTCCATTGTTAGCGTCACTTGCAGCAACTCCTCCTATTGGAAAGCCATATCCTTCATGTCCATCCGGCAAGACAATGACATGTTTGTAAAGGCCATTTAGATGGGCTACATTTACTGCCTGATCAATAGTTCTATCGGTAAGCATCTTGCTCAATAGCCCTTCGTTGGCATAGATCGTTACCGGTACGTTCATACCCTCGTGTGCCTTCCGATCAATTCGGAATTCTACTTCACTAACTTTTGTTATCGGATGGCGGAAGTGTGCGGCACTAGCTGCAAGATCGTTGTTCGAATTAGAAACCATAAGTCAATCGTGGAAGCTCAGGCGTAACAGCCTATAATGTTTTTTCTCTAGGAAGGCGGAGGAAATAATTTCTGGTATCCAATGAAAGAGAGTTATCTGCGGCTCATTATTGCATTGTGTATTCTTCCTTGCTTTCTATTAATTCATAGGGAAAGGCCTCGTGGCGGGTGGGGGTTTAGGTGCTTTCGAAATACCTTGGATGCACCTGAACTATATTGGAGTGCTTTTTTTGGTGCCATAGCTATCTCTTCCGGAACCCCTGCCAATTGTGCCGCATCTCTAAGAAGGATCTTTCGTCTAGCCGACTCCAGATCGATCTTGTATTCCATCGGAAGAGAAAAGCAATAAGTCACAAGCGGAAGACTGGCGTAAGGCAATGTGAGCTCGTGACATGGAGAAATTGCTGCTTCATCTCTCTCAAAGTTCGCTGAATGAGCATTCTGGACGTCTGCTTCCATCTCGCTTAGAGTAGCTCTTGCTCCAAGTCTCTGCAGGGTGGAGATGTAACGATGATAGCCACCAAAGAGCTCATCAGCTAGCTGTCCTACGAAGAATCTTTCACATCTTTCCCTACGAGCCATGCAGGATGCCAGATGTAAGATGCTAGCGATACTGATGTCGCCAGTCCTGTCATGTTCTGTGATGCAGATCATCTTCTCACCGACTTTGATGAGCTCCTCTTTTGACACTTCCATCTCTACTAATTCAAAGTCAAGAATTCTTGCTGCACTTCGGGCTTTGATCTGGTCGTGTGAACCTCTTGTAAAGACTGAGATCAGGAGAACTTCAGAATATTGTGAGGCAATGCAGGAGAGAAGTGAGCTATCTAATCCTCCTGAGAAAGCTATTCCTAACTTTCCGATCCCTTCGAGGCGTAGTTTGATGGAGCGCTGCAAGAGTCTGATTACTTCCTCTGGTGCACTAGGTGCCTTTGGGGACGAGGTTTCCTTCGGCAAGGTTCGCGGCATTATTTTTTCTTGTTCATTATCAAAACCAATTCTTTGTACCCGACCCGGTGAAATTACAGACACGTTGGGGAAGCCTAGCACGCGCAATGCCTTCCGCTCAGAGGCTACGCCGATTAAATTGGGAGATTTCCCTGCAAAGAGAGGGCGAGTGCCTAGAGGGTCCCTCAAAAATGACAATGAATTGCTGTCTCCTTCCACAAGGACGTATACACCCTCTCCAATTGCTGGCAAATCATTTTGGGACTTTAGAATTTCTTTCTGTGCTTTGACTTCTAAGTCTTGATAGATCTCTCCATGGATTGGCAACTGGCCATCATTTGGTGGCTCGTGGCTGGACTGGCATATGGCATATCCAAAAGTACTTCCAGGGGATAATCCATCGCGACTCCATGTTCTTCCATCAAAATACTGGTAACCATTCCATGCTCTGTGAGACATCGTTTGGACAGCTGCCTTCAGTTTTCCAGCTACATCAGATCGTCCAGCTAAAGCTACTATACCATTGACATTATAGAGCGATTTTGTTTTCATATCACTAATTCCTTACCTGTTCCTTGAGGCTCCGTGCTAGAGCCAGACCGATCTTGGAGACGCTAGCGATCCTGTCGAGAGTAGCATTACGTAATTTAGACAGATCAGTGAATCCTGCTTGATATAGCGATCTAGAACGTATGCGTCCCACGCCTTCTAGTGCTGTCAGTGGTAAAAGTTCAAACTTCACTCCATGGCGAACTCGTTCTTTCAGTTCACTAATTCGAGTTAATAGATCACTTCTTCCAAGAAGTTTTGCTATCTCGTATAGAGAATATAGGAGCCATTCGCAGCTATCTACCGCACGGCGCAGGTCCCCCGGCTCAACTCCATGTTTCTTGAGTATGGCTTCTTCGTGCAACTCCCCTATCCATGCTTCCATTGTCATGACAGTACGAAGCGCTTGAAGAGGTTCTCCTAGATCTATGTCTTCTATCCATAGTGAGGAGTTCAACAATTCTTCTTGGTGTTGCTCAAGAAATAGCGTCGCCTCTTCCCGATCTTTGTTTCTCAAGTAAAACTGTGGAGAAAAATCTCTGGATAGCGACACAAGATGTAGTAGACCGGTGGGACCAGGAATAGATTCATTGCTGGATTGTATAACTCTCTTGAATAGGACTCCTGTTAGCGGGTCTATGTAGAGGATCGAGACTCTCTTGCCAAATTCTGTGGCAAGAATCCTTTTCCCGCGCCGCTGAATCAAAGATTCTTTCTCTAGGAAATCAAGACTTGCCCGTAACCTTGCCTGCAAAGTTGAAGACGACAATTGCGCTGCAAGAAGTGTATTAGAGAAGAGATTATTGATCTCTTCATCTGATATCCCTGGGGTTGTGACAATTGTTGCTAGTACATGAGTGCGCATGGCCCTATCACCGAGGAGTTGGGAACGTAAGTCCTCAGGCGTACCTTGGACGTACTGCTCATACAAGCTTTCAGCGTTAACAGAGCCAGATATTATGACAGTCTCTCCTGTGGTGTCATATTTTGGCCGTCCTGCTCTCCCGCACATTTGCTTGTAATCGATGACGCTTATTGGCACAGCTCCCCCCATCTCTGAGCTATACCTCAGAATAGTACTGATGACCACTCGGCGAGCAGGGAGATTCACTCCAGCTGCTAAAGTCGGTGTTGCTACTATTATCTTGAGAGTATGTTGTCGGAAACCGTCCTCAACTATCTTTCTATGTATTCCTTCCAGACCAGCATGATGAAAAGCCACGCCAGCTTTCATGACCCGTGACAAAGTTCTGCTCAGTTCTGTCTCTTCTCCACTTTTGGAAATCAGCTCAGAAAGGCGAACGTTAGCTTGACGATCATCATTAGAGAGGTGGCCCGGGATGACCTCTGTCGCCTTTAGTGCCAGGGAGACGGTTCTTCTTCTTGAGTCTGCGAAGATTAGGGCCTGACCTCCATCATTGATCACATCGACAGCGGCATCAATCGGGAAACCACGATTGGTGGCTACTACTTCCCTGTTAGATCCATCGGAGAAGCGGATCTTCCCATAATCCATTACCCCTTCAACTAGTCGAACTGGCCTCCAATCACTCTTGACGAGATCGGCTTGGAGCCATTTAGCAATATCAATTGCATTGGAGATGGTGGCGCTTAGCGCGAGTATCTGTGCTTCAGGCGAGATAGAGAGGATCTTGGTCAAGATCATCTCTAGGGTAGGGCCACGATCAGGATTCCCAACTAAATGAACTTCATCTGCAACGAAAAGTCGAACTTCATCAAGCCATGAGACGTCATGACGGACTAGTGAATCGAACCTCTCATTAGTTAGGATTATGATGTCACCTCTCCCCAACGACTCGCCCGACGAGTCATAATCCCCTGTGGAGATCAATACTCGTAAGGAATCTCCTTTTGACGTCGGAAGAGATTCCATGGTGTGGAATTCTTGGTACTTCTCTGCCGCCAAGGCCCGCAGTGGTGTTAGGTAGACCACTTTGCCTTTTCCTTCTAGAACTATTTTTGCAGCTGCTAAGAGAGCAATTAGCGTCTTTCCACTTGCAGTGGGAGTTGTTATTACGAGGTTTTCTCCATCAAGTGCACCCGCATTAATAGCCTGCTCTTGGGGTGGATAGAGCTTCGAGTACCCCTGGGAACCTAAAAGTTGCTTGAGGCTCTGCGGTATTGGAAGTGTTGAGAGATCCATTCGCTCTGCCAGCAGATCATAGCTTTTTGTAGAATCCTGGTTTTACTTCATAGATTGCTCCGGCTCTACTGAATTGCGCAAGCATTCTCTGAGCTTCGTCTTGCGCGAACTCTCCGGTCTTGACAAGCTCATCGACAAAAACTTTGCCTTCGACCTCTCTCTTACCAGTACCCTCGAGATTTCGGAATATATCTAATGCAGTTCCCAGCATATTCTTTTCGCTTAGGGGTCTTCCAAACATCACTCCAGGGTCTACTTTGCCAGTCTTGACATCGATCCCAACGGTTTCTAACATTCTTTGGACCATGGATATTGCTCGTATTGCGTCATCTTCAGTAACTTTTTCGCTTAGCTGGAGTCGCGCGCGGGCGGAGGCCAGGCGGATCAGTCCTTCTAGCTGTCTTGGTGTTACAGTAATCATGTCTTCGGCTCCTGAGCTCCGCATCTGGAGGTAATAATCGAGGAGTCTTCCTTCAGCCTCCTTTGTTAGGACCGGAGTGATCCTCTTGGCATAAGCTAAGTACTTTCTGAGTGTATCATAATCAACTGGCGGTGCGGTCACGTATTCTCCTTTTCGGTGTAGCTCTAGGACGTGTTTGGCCAGCTGTTCATCGTGACTCCGTTCTGATTTATCGCGGATGACATAGATTAGGTCAAACCGCGTAAGGAGTGGTATTGGCAGATTGACGTTGTCTGCAATGTTCCGATAAGGATCATACTTGCCTAGGACTGGATTGGACGCGGCCAATATGGATGTACGAGAATTGAGAGTTGCTACTATTCCACCTTTTGCAATGCTAACTGTTTGCTGTTCCATACATTCGTGTAAGGCACTTCTATCCTCTGGTCGCATCTTATCAAACTCGTCGATGCTAGCTACGCCCAGATCTGCTAGCACTACTGCACCTGCTTCCAACATCATCAAGCCTGATTTTTCTCTTACAACTGCTGCTGTTAGTCCTGCCGCGGTGCTTCCCCGTCCTGAGGTGTATAGTCCTCGAGGAGCTATTCGAGCAGCATATTTTAGGATCTCGGATTTCGCTGTACCCGGGTCTCCGACTAGGAGTACATTTACATCTCCTCTTAATGTCGTTCCATCAGGTAAGTTTTGCCTGGGAGATCCAACTGACTGCAGAAGTATAGCTTCCTTCTGAGTCTCAAATCCATGAATAGCAGGCGCAACGGATTGTATCAGTCTTTCATATGACGACGGATGTATTGATAGCGCTTTTATCATCTTTTCGTCTTCTTTTGTTAGCTGAAGATCCTCTGGGTCTTTTCCAACTGATTCTAAGGAATTGCAATGTATGCGCGATCGAAAGACGCGGAGCTTCCCAGCAGCTACTGAATATTCTACCTCAGCCTTTACAATCCCTGTTACTACTACTCGGTCTCCTGGTCTCGCTGTGTTCACTACGTCTCCTGTAAGATCTACGTCAGAATACTGAGGAAGTTGACCGGGTGGAAGTTCTTCTGGAAGCTCCTGCAGTCGAAGGAGTTGGAAATCTATGAACTCTGTTTCCTTCTCGTCAAGTTCGAGACCTCTAGCATCTCCACAGCTTTCACAGCTTGGCGGTCGTTTCAAGAATAACCCTGCTTGTTCTTCAGTTGTAGTGTGACCGCACTTGGAGCACCTATATGCAGCTAGATCAGCCATCGGTTTTAGCTCAGAGGCCCGTACTACCATTCCTTCAACTGAGATAAGGCGATCGAGCTGATCGGTCGTGATGTTCCGAAGAGTTAGTTTGTCTGGAAGGTCGCGTATGCGCCCTCGCAAGTCTTTCCGTACTTTTTCAGCGTATGTTGGGTTTTCTACTTTGAGGGTTTCGTAGACGCCTTGATTGAGGGCTTTTAGAATTTCTTCAGGTTCAATGAGTAATTGGTTCGCCAGCTCTGTGTCGAATTGAGCTATGTCATTGAAGTCTATAGTCAGAGACTTGCCGTTGTGGGCGGGTATTTGTGATATCATGTCCCGGTACTTGAATTTCTTTCTCTTGTCACGGAAGCTCTTGAGGAACGTCTCCAATTCTTCTGGCATCTTTCTCGAAATGGGTTTTGACATTCTCAGGTCCCTCCCAGGATCGACGAACGCCAGTGATTCACCAATTGCTGTACCTGGTTGAAGAGAAGTTTCTCCTCGAGCGTAATCTTCTCAAATATGTCTAGTGGTGGGGATTTAGATGCTGCTAGCTGTATTACTTTCACCATGCGCATGGTTACGAGATCATATGCAGTGATACTCAGCTTTTCGTAAGTATCTCTTGTCTCTGGATTTGTTTCACTTTGTATACTCGAGTGGCTAAGATGGCGATGAACTTTCAGATGGAAGTCTTCTTTTAATGAAGCGAGCTGGGCAGAACCTTGAATACGTTCTCTGCTGATAGCCTTGAAGAGTTCAGCGTCGAGGCTCTCTTCGGCCATATCTGCAAGGCCAGATCGCGTGATTATTTCTGCTACCCATCGGGGGACTTCCAATGTGGTGCCAGCTTGTGATGCTTCAAGACTAACCTCGCCCACCTGAATAGCTGGCAAATTCTCCAGCAAAGTGATGCGGGCGGGAGACAAAA
>DAEN01000033.1:14430-26498 GCA_002495315.1 Thaumarchaeota archaeon UBA141 | reverse complement strand
CAATAGATATGGCCAAACACCGGTCATAGAACCTGTTGAACTTCAAGATAATCTCCTGAAGGAATACTCGAGAACCTTTGAGCAGCTGAGTGCTGGATTTTCTGCGACCGTTTCTCTTTCAGCAAAGGCGGAGATTGATGATATTCAACGAATTCTAGGAGCTTGTAAAACCACTTCTGTTCCGTTAAGAATCATGAAACGGACTAGTGTCTGCCAAAGTTGTGGGACAAAGGCCCTATCTGAGGTGGCCCGGTGCAAGAAATGTAGATCAGCGTCGTTGATGCCTGTCAATCTTGTGTAAGAGATATTCGTGTGGTAGTTGCACCAAGCCTGTGCCTGGAAGACAATGAGACGATCATACTTGCATTATTCAAGTCAAATTCAATTCACACGACCCCGTCTCATTGATCAAGCTGTGGCCCTCCAGTCAAGAGGGATTGGTTCACCACTGTTAGCTTTTACGGGGATATACCTTGTATGTGGATGGGCCTGTCACCTAGACTGGAGATGGAAAGACGTCAACTAATATTATTGGTAATGCTGACTCCCCTTCTAAGATTCGTAAACGTGACGGCAGGATAGAGGGCTTTGACGCAGCGAAGATTTCGGATGCCATCTGGAATTCAGCTAGATCTGTTGGCGGGAGTGATAGGGCGACAACAGAACGTCTGGCGGGTAGGATAATCGATCAACTACTTCCGAGCTTCGGGAGTGAACATGTTCCTTCAGTAGAAGAGATTCAAGATATTGTTGAGAAAATGCTGATTGAGGAGGGACATGCAAAGACTGCCAAAGCCTATATCCTATATCGGCAAAAGCGGAGTGAAATTCGAGAAGAAAAAAGAAAAGTACTGGACAAGGAAGAAATAGATGAAGTTGACAAACGATTTGACGTTAATGCACTCCGCGTTCTAAAAGCTCGATACCTGCGGAAAGACAAGTATGGAAAGACCGTTGAGTCACCAAAACAGCTCTTTGAACGCGTAGCCATCCATGTTGGATTACCTGATATTCTTTACGACGAGAAATTCTTCAATCTAAAAGGCGGAGAGACAGAGCGTCCTATTGAATTCTTTGACCCTCTTGTTGAGGAAGGAAAACTTGCAATAGGTGAATATCAACTAAATCGGTATCATCTTGAGGCACTCCATCGAATGTATCTTCGGTTTAACCGTGGCGGACAAATGAAGACTAGCTGGAATGGGGTGATGGATGCTATCAAGAACGGTGCCTTGGACAACTACGAACAGACAATTCGGCGATATTACGACCTCATGGTTTCAAAACAATTTATGCCAAATACGCCTGCCTTGGCCAACTTTGGAAATCCCCTGGGAATGGGATCGGCATGTTTTGTGCTTAATGTCGAAGACTCCTTGGAAGGTATTATGGACGTCCTGAAGAATACATCTATTGTCTTCAAGGCAGGGGGCGGTATGGGGTACAACTTTTCGAAGCTTCGTCCGGAAGGAGACTTTGTTAGCACTACACACGGCATAGCATCGGGTCCAATCAGCTTCATGAAACTGTTTGATACCATGACAGAAGTCATTAAACAAGGAGGTATTCGACGCGGCGCTAACATGGGAATATTGAACATCAATCATCCAGACATTGAGAAATTCATAACTGCAAAGGCTGGGAACAAGGCCCTGCGAAATTTCAATATCTCTGTGCTCATCTTGCCGGACTTTTGGGATCACTATGAAAGGAATGAGCCTTATCCCCTAGTAAATCCTAGAAATGGCGAGATAGTTCGGCGAGTCAGCCCTCGTGTTCTTCTTGATCTAATCGTATATCATGCCTGGGAAAGCGCGGAACCCGGAGTCATATTCCACGATCACGTGAATCGATATAATCCACTCATGAAGTCGTTAGGACCGATAGTAGCAACAAACCCGTGCGGCGAAGTATTGCTTTATCCAAACGAATCCTGCAACCTGGGAAGTATCAATGTCTGGAGCTTTGTAAGCGAGAATGAATCAGGCGAGATGGCCTTTGATTGGCAAGGACTGGAACAAGCAATACGTCTCACGACCCACTTCCTTGACAATGTTATCGACGTGAATAACTATCCACTTAAAGCGATCGAGGAGATGACTCTTGCAAGCAGAAAGATAGGGTTGGGTGTCATGGGCCTCGGAGATCTCCTTTACGATATGGGGCTAACCTATGGAACTGAGGAATCACGGCGATTTATGGAGAAGCTCATGGAATTCATCAATTACCACACAAAGATAGAGTCTATATCCATCGCAAAAGAGCGAGGTAGTTTTTCATACTATGGTCAAAGCTTTTACACTGAGGGAAAGATGCCCTTCAGCGGTTTCCTCTCACCCGATGCATGGAGCTTTGATTGGAGAAGGGTTGCGGAAGAAGCGAAGACCAAGGGAATAAGAAATACATACACTACTGTAGTTGCTCCCACTGGAAGCATCTCAATGATAGCTGGTTGTAGCAGTGGGATGGAGCCAGTTTACAGTCTGGTCTTTGAGAAAAACGTCGCTGTGGGGAGGTTCTTCTACGTTAACGAGATTTTTGAGAGGATTATGGGACAGAAAGGACTGTATAGCGAGGGCCTAATGGAACGTATTTCCAAGAACAAGGGAAGCATTAGAAACCTTGACGAGGTTCCCGAGGATCTCCGCAGTCGTTTTGTAACTGCTCATGAAATACCCCCGGAAGAACACATACGCGTTCTAGCTTCGTTCCAGAAATGGGTTGATTCATCTATTTCAAAGACAAACAACTTTCCGGCAGACGCAACCGTTGATGATATGAGAAAAAGCTACTTGTTAGCTTATGAGCTGGGTTGTAAAGATATTACCGTGTTCCGTGATACTTCAATCACTGACCAAGTACTGCGAGCTCCAAGTGAACCACAGCTTTCAAAATCTGCGGTGAAAAGTACGGAAGACCACACTGCACCCAACTATGAGGAAAATAAAGCGAAAATTCCATCTGATGCCGTGGCTAATACTGGAGGGACAAATTATCAAAAATCACCTGTAGTCGTAGTACCTTCATCGGACTCTGGCACGCTCAGTGTTTCAGTGCAAGCTCAAGACAACACATGTCCTACTTGTCAAACTGTGCTTGAACGCACTGAAGGCTGTCTTGCTTGTCCAAAGTGCGGTTGGGGACTTTGCGGAACCTAATCAGTACGGTGGCTGTTCGCTAAGGATAAGAGTCAAAAGGGCTGCACGGACGGTCCTGGCGCGAGACGCTTGCACGAAATACTTTGCATTCTTACTTTTATCCACTTCTGTTGCTATTTCGTCAAGGCGTGGAAGAGGATGCATTACTATCAAGTTTTCCTTTCCTTTTTCTAGAAGGGGGAGATCCACAATGTAGGATCCACGAACTCTTTCGTAATCATGTGCATCAGGAAATCGTTCTTTTTGAATTCTGGTTACGTATAGAACATCTACGTCGCCTATGACTTCTTCAATGTTAGTATGCTGCGATAATCGCAACTTCCCGCCGAGCTCTAAAAGCGGGTCTTCACGTATCTTAAGCTCAACAGGAGACACCAGGTAAATGTGTGGGTTGAACTTTGCAAGGGCATACAGTAGAGAATAGACAGTTCTGCCGTATTTGAGATCGCCGACAATGGCTATCTTTAGTCCATCTATCTTTCTCTTCTCTTTGACAATGGTGTAGAGATCGACTATGGCCTGGGTGGGGTGTTCTTCTGTTCCGCTCCCTCCACTGATGACTGGCTTTGAAGCAATTTCCGCAGCATACCGTGCAGCACCCTCGCTGGGATGACGGAGGACGATGGCATCTGAATAGCAATCTATCATTCTGACTGTGTCTGCCAGTGTCTCTCCTTTCTCGACTGAGGTATTTCGTGCCTCAGAAAAACCGAGTACATTTCCTCCGAGCAGATTCATTGCTGCTTCGAAGCTAAGTCTAGTTCGGGTACTCGGCTCAAAGAACATTGTACCAAGTGTCTTCCCTTCGGCGATAGTCTGAAGTTCCTTTATTTCCAGTGACTCAATCCTGTCGGTAACCTTGAAGATGCGTTCAAGATCTTCTCTCTCTAGATCTTGAATTGAAATGATATCTCGGAGATATAGGGTATTGACCAAGCCCAGTAGCTCTTATTCTAAATAATAGATCAAGATATTAAATATGGTTTACGATACGTCCAACTAAAGATGACTATTACTCATCAGCTAGCCGACAAAAGTTTTCATGAAAGTTGTCCCTGATCTCCTCGGCTATCTTCAGACCCTTCCATGGATGTGGATTGAAATTGAATTCTTCTACACCATCTCGAAACACTCCAAAAAAAGGTAGTGATTTGGTGATTATATTTGAACAGGATGCAGAACAATATGGAAGAATCGTTTCGTAAGGATTGCCGAGATGGAATGATGGCGAGAGTTGAACACGCAATTAATGATATTCGCCATTTGTTCTATATTGTGCTAGAATGACAACTGGGATTGAGGCTCATGGTCAAACGTCCACATAAGCGAGCACAACCAACTGGAGACGACCTGAACATAACTGTCATGGATTATCGGGCTGGAGACGGTCTTCTCCTGAGTGGTTTCTGTTGTTTTTCAAGGAGGAAACCTACTCCGAAAAGGGGAATACTTTTCGTTCATGGTACTCGCGGTAACGCTTTGGTAGGTGCAGGGTTCCTCGGACCATTCCTTGCCCAATCTGGATATATGTCATTCTGTATAGACAAGCGAAACAGCGGAATCAATTACGAGACTTCTCTATTTGACGAATCCATTCATGACCTACAGGGTGGTATCGATGCGCTTGCAACAATGGGGATGCGCGAAATAATTCTTGTTGGTCACAGCCTAGGTGCTATAGAAGTAGCATTTTACATGTCACAAAGACAAGATCCGAGAGTTAGAGCTGTAGTCCTTTCCGGTACCCCTGCAGATACTTCGAGTTCCACAGTGTCTAGTATTCGCACAGAGGACGGTTTGTCAAAGCAGACGGTGTATGCTCGATTGGTAGATGATGCACGAGCTCTGGTGAAGGTGGGCGAAGCTAATCGCCCTATGGTCATAGGTACAACAGGTGATGGAAATTACATGACCATTTCTGCTGAATCTTTTCTAAGTTATCGCGGGCCTGAAACAAACTGTCGTGCTGTAAAATGGGTTGGCTCAATTAAGGTTCCTATTCTTCTACTCGCACATGAAATTACTCATCTCGGAGTCTCCCCGAGCGAGAGTGCTGCTATCAAGGAGTTAATTCAAGGTTCAGGTAGAGTGGACATGTCCACTGTTAGCGGAGCTGACCATTTCTACAGCGGCCGGGAACGTGAGGCCGCGGAGACAGTTAGGAAATGGCTCGAATCTATAGGTCTTCCGCCTTGAGTACAAAGACATTTACGCAGAACCGTTGATTTCTGCAGCAGTTCCCTGTTGTATCATAGGACGCGCGTTTTCAATTGGTAGCACAGTCACATCTTCTGTCTCAAATGGACCATACTTTGTAAGGTCAGTGCCGACAATGGGACCTGTAGGTTGCAGGAATCTCACTGTGACCAATGATTCTTTTGTCACTAACTGTTTGAACATCTCTAGAATGGCCGTCTGTCCATGTTCAAGTGCTTGTATCATCTTCGTGAACCGTTTGTTGTAATTCTCTAGGCTCTGTGCAACATGTTTTTCTTCTGGTGTGAGGGAATGGATCTCATTTGCGTTCTTGAGTACTTTGCCCATACGTACCTCAAGCAGTCTCCTAGAAAGTGTGAGCAACAAATCGAGTTGTTTTTGGGAAATCTTGTTCATGATGTCTTTCTCTTCCACGGATTTATCCAACAGAGTGGTTCTCACTCGTAGTCCAATCTCGTGATAAATGCCGTGTGGTATTTGTTGAAGTGACGTCGACGAGGATTCAACGAGGAGTAATTGATGTAGCTTTTCGAGAAGAGACTCAGGCATGGCCTGTACAGGTGAAGAGTGGTAATTCTTAAGCCCGATGGCCTAGACCGGTTCAATAATATCGAATTATCTTGATCTTCAATCCTTAAGAAAGAGAGTTCGTGTGTCTTTACTAGAGGGCTCCATCAAGTGATACACGCAGGAATGATAGGTTGTGGTGCGATCGGCACAACATTGGCTGGAGCTATACAAGACGGAAAAGCTGGAGATGTTCATCTAGACGTAGTCTATGATGTCCTCCCTGAGAGTGCAAGTCAACTCGTAGTCAAATTCAATGCAGAAAAACCTCATATTGCTGCGAATATTGGCGAATTCCTCGACCATCGTGGGATTACTCTAGTTATAGAAGCGGCAGGTCAACAGGTTGCTAAAGAAATGGTTCCTATGGCCCTCAAAGCGGGCAAGAACGTAATGCTCATGAGTGTGGGAGCTCTTGCTGATCCAGCCCTCTTAGATGAGATATATCGAACTGCTTCTGCGGTAGGCCTGAAGGTCTACGTGCCGTCAGGAGCCATTACTGGACTCGATGGAGTCAAGGCTGCCTTAATAGCTGGGATTGACGACGCCATGATTGTAAGTTCGAAGCCTCCAGAAGCCTTGCGAGGTGCACCTTTCATAGTGGAGAATGGAATTGAGCTGGATAAGGTGAAGAGCCGACAGAAGATTTTCGAAGGAAATGCTCTGGAAGCTGCACGGGGATTCCCTCAGAACCTCAATGTAGCTATTTCACTTTCATTGGCCGGTATAGGTCCATCTAAGACAAAGGTGGTATTGGTAGCTGATCCATCTCTGAAGAAAAACGTTCACGAAATCACTGTAAGAGGACCATTTGGAGTAGTGACTGCTAAGACTGAGAACTCGGCGCTTCCAGGCAATCCAAAGACTAGTTGGCTTGCTGCTCTTTCTGCAATCCGAAAGCTCCGGGATCTGAGTGAGCCCATCTCAATGGGAACATGACGGCCACGGAAAGCTTTGTCAATTGTAAGCTTGACAGAGAGATACCCTTAGCAATTTCTAAGTACTTCTTGAAGAATCGACAAAAATTTCCTCTAGTTTCATTGGCTCAGAGAGTATTCCTTGCTCGACCTGATATTGCATTAGAGTCTCCAATGTCTTACGGTTCTGAGCTAGAGTATATGGGTAGGGATCTTTGCCCAATACTTGATATTGTTCATCCAAGAGGCTTTTGGCCCATACGTAGCTTACTTTATCTCCGGAGGTGCGGATTGTTTGATATGCAATTTCCTTGGCCTCACTAAAGGCAGTGATGAGGCTCTCTGAAATCCATGGGTTGATTCTCAATAATGATTCACGGATAACTATCGTATGCATTATTGGGAATAGGTTGGTCTTCTTGTAGTAATCTACTTCAAGATTCTGATAGTCTGGGAAGAGTCGTTTTAGTTTCGGTGAGCGTTCTTGTATTGCTCTGGGTATGGCGGCACCCATGGATGCATCGATTTCTCCACTAATCAGCATGGCATTGATATCGCTTCCCTTTGGGAGTTGGTCTATTGTGAAGTTGGAGATTCCAGGGAACTCTTGTCTCTCTTCTCTTTGGCGTACCCAACGGATCTCACTCAACGGTATGTCATATTCATGCTGGAGCATACCGCGCATCCAAACACCTGCAGTCTGTTGCCATTCGGAAATGCCGATCTTTTTACCAATGAGATCTCTGGGCTCTCTAATTCCTGCGTCTGAATTACAGAAGATGTAGCCATGACGGAAGATCCGGGAGGGAAAGACCGGTATTGCCATTAGACTCGTGCGTCCTTTGGAGCGAGCTAGCATATAGGATGAAAGTGAAAGCTCTGACGCATCAAATTCCTCGTGGTGAAGCATCCGTCGGAATATTTCATCCGGGTTATCGATAACAAGGTAATTCAAATCCACTCCCTTTGGAGAAACGCGACTATCGATAATAGCTCTGGTTCTATCGTAGTCTCGTCCAGCATAGGTCAAGCAGACTTTCGTCATGGAACCTCACGCATCAACTATTTGGCAGGACTCGCCAGGTAAATATCTTGATCTCTTACTGCCCTGTATCTTAGTGATCATGAGCCAAATTGGTTATTCCCAAACTGAAATTATCATTCACGATCGATTGGGTTTTTGTATCAGCAGATTAATTCAACAACTCTTGTCTATCATGGATGAAGTAAGTGTGGAACTGCAACTGAGAAAGTTCCTTGAGGAAGATATAGGCTTTGGCGATCTCACTTCTGATTCATTGATCGAGGACGACATTCCTGCGGAAGCTACGATGGTGTGTAAACAGGCTGGTATAGTCGCGGGACTCTCTGAGGCGAGTTCTATCTTTAGAATTCTGGGCTGTAAGGCCAGTACATTTGTGGTAGATGGAGCAAAGGTGGAAGCAGATAGCCATGTCTTGAGGATCCTAGGGCCTGCACGGGCAATCCTTGCTGGGGAGCGTGTGGCACTAAATCTTGTGACTAGGATGTCTGGAATAGCAACTGCGACATCGAAGTATGTGCAGGCAGTTGGAAATTCTCGGGTACGTATAGCTGCAACTCGAAAGACCGCGCCAGGACTTGCGTTTTTCGATAAGAGGGCAGTCTCTTTGGGAGGTGGAGATACTCATAGACTGCGACTTGATGACTGTGTCATAATAAAGGACAATCATATCTCCATTGTTGGATCAGTAGGAAAGTCTGTCAAGAAGGCCAGGTTTCGGGTTAGTTTCACCAAGAAAATCGAGGTCGAGGCAGATACACCAGAACAGGCGCTTGAGGCCGCGCGAGCCGGAGCTGATATTGTCATGCTTGATAACATGAGGCCAACAGAAATACGAGGAGTCGTTCAATTACTCAATCGACTCAAGCTAAGGAAACACATTATTCTGGAAGCGTCAGGTCGAGTACGTGTATCTTCTGTGAAAGAGTTAGTTGCATCCGGCGTTGACATCATCTCAGTAGGAGAGCTGACTCATTCTGCACGGGCTTTGGATATGAACCTGGAGCTTAAATTAGCACGGAAAACAAGAACTGCGAGGGGATTGTAATTATGAAGATCTTGTTGGATGACCTTGACTACATACTTGCCCTGGACAAAGAACACAAGTTGATTGAACATGGGTACCTCATCATTAATGATTCCACTATAGCGGAGATTGGCAAAACGGAAGTGCTCCGTAAGAAGTACCCCAACAGAGGAGAATTCGATATCATTATTCCTGGGAAGCATCGTCTAGCTATGCCTGGATTTGTTAACACTCACCAACATGTCGCAGAACATCTCAGCCGAGGGCTGATACCTGATAATGTGGCGACCGTTCCATGGGTTGTCGAGTGGGCAAAGCCCTTCTATTCCTCAGTAACCGATGATGACGAGTATTGGGGTGCCCTCCTTGCTTGTCTGGATATGATAAAGAATGGAACTACCTGTTTCATCGACCAGGGCGTTTACAACGACGGTATGAAATCGGTAGACGCTATGGAAAAGATTGGGATTAGAGGTATTGTTGGGAGACATGCAGCAGATCGTCCTCCTAAAGAAATACCTTCCAACTGGAGAGATGAGTGGATAGCAAAGCAGTACTTCGAATCCGCGGGAAAGGCGTTGAGTAGTCTTGAACGTGTTGTTAAGACGGTCAACGGTCGAGGTGACGGCAGAATCACTGCATGGATTTGTCTGGAAGGAAAAAGGATGCATACCAGTGACGAACTCTATATTGGTGCCAAGAAGCTCGCCGATAGATACTCTGTAGGACTGAACTATCATCTTGCATCTTCGCTAGAAGAAGCGCAAATCACGCAAGAAGAAACTGGAAAATGGCCTATAGAACATGCTGAGGAGATTGAAGCTCTTGGAAACAATGTCCTTCTAGCTCATGTGACGGCCGTAAAACCAAACGAAATTGAGATCCTACGGAAAACAGGTACTAGCGTAGCTTTTTGTCCTGGTTCTGCTCTGAAACTGGGCAAGGGCGCAACTGTGATTGGGGTCTACCCTGAGATGTTAGATGCAGGAGTAAACGTGTCTCTGGGTTGCGATGGTACTTCTGCTGCAGGCTCTACTGACATGGTTAGACAACTCTATCTTGCAGCAGGTCTATTCAAGGATGGCAGAAGAGATCCTCTTATGATACCGGCTGCAGTTGCTATTCAGATGGCAACGATAAACGGTGCACAATCTTTACTTCTGGACAAACAGATCGGTTCTTTAGAGCCTGGGAAAAAGGCCGATATTATTTTATTCGATCTCAGGCGTCCAGAATGGCTTCCAGTTAATGATCCTATACAAAGTCTAGTTTATTCAGCAACCGGGGATAGCGTTAACACAGTCATAATTGACGGCCAAGTTGTCATGGAAGATCGAAAGATGAAAACAGTGGATGAGAATGAAATTTTTGACAAGGCAACTGAGCTTAGTAATGACTTACAGCAGAGATCTAATCTGATCCCACAAAAGAAATACTAGAATCTATACAGAGGAGATACCTATTACGGGTCTCCTTGTTCTTTTTAATGGCGAGTTGTTACGTAATAGTTAGTAGTGCGAATCTTGTCTCTATTACTTTCACCTTTTGAGCGTGTTATGGCAAGATGATCAATCGCGCCACTGAGGCCTTTCAACGACTTTTCTTGCAGCCTGAAAGACCCTCATGAATGGATCTTCATTTTCGCTCATGTACATCGAGCTGGGGTCAGCTTTGTCATTGAAGTCAACAGGTAAACCACGCGCTAGAACAGCACCGACACGCTCGCCAGCTTCTCCGAGCATAAGATGTGCGCCCGCAGCAACGTCGTCAGCGACACAGTGACGAGCTATTGGTACTGGTCGACCATAGATGTCAACGGATTGTTTCCCATCTGCGTCCTTCGTACAGTCGCGAGTTGCTTCAAAACCACTCAATCCGATGGTAAAACCAATGGCTCCCTGCCGTAGCGGGTACCATGCACTATCGATAATTGATATTCCAACATGCTTGCCAGTCTTCTTGAGAACATCAAGTCTTGCGTTGTCTGCCACTTTATGAGGCTCTCGAAGCTCCAAAGCTACTGTGCCTAATGGCGAATTCTTTCGATCGACTCCAGCGTTAATTGAGAGAGAGCGGTTCTTCTTAGTCCACAATACCATGAATTTTTCTTTTTGGTAGGCGAGTCCACCGTAAAAGTCCTCAGATTCATCTAGTATCGTCTGGATTATTGCCGCGTACGATGGATCCAAGTTGAATTCTCTTGCCATGTCGACTGCTCGTTGCGACGGCTTACAATCCTCAAGCTTGACTATTAGGCCAAGGGCAGTAGAGGGTACCTTGCTTGCTATGACGATTACGTCTTTGTCCTCTATAGTCAGCCCCTTTTCCTTGATGGCATCCAATATTATTCCTATGTAGTCATCCCCTGAATTTACCAGAGGTAGCGTTATTGCGTGAAATTCCAATACTGATCACCAATTGTATAGAATTGTTACTTATAAGACAATCGCGATCTCTGTTCTTTACGCTCTTTTCTTTGCACTCATTCTCAGTATGACTAGGGCGGTAGCAGGTGCTAGGGCTGCAACAGCAAGGGCCGAAGGTATTCCGAAGAAAATTACGACTGGCACTGAGATTAGAGGCCCAATTAGACTTCCGAGATCGAAGCCCATCAAATAGACAGCATTGCCCAGTACGCGATCTTTAGCCGGTGTAGCACCATAGGTCATGACAGCTCCAACTGGAAAGACGAGGCCTTGTGCGGTTCCTAGGAGCACAAACGCGAAAATGAAAAGCTCCGGGACGGGACTTATGGCGAGGAGATTTAGAAAAACAATGCTCACAATGAGAGCCGATGTCATCCATCGCTGAGTATTTGCTCTTTGGGCGAAACGCTCGAAAGCAATGCGTGAAACAAGAGCGGATGATGAATAACCGAGGAATAGACTTGTCACGAACGAATCAGGGAACGAAAAAAAGAATTTAGCGTGTAATGGGGCAAAGGCTACCAGTACTCCAAGGCCGTATGCGACAGAAAGGAAACATAGCGCTGACATCAAGACTGTTTTATTTCTGATGAGGCCTATAGAGTCAGTCATCTTCGGAATCTTCGGAGTTGCGATAGCTATTTTGTGGAATCGGATGATGCTTATGGCTAACGGGATGCCAACAACTCCTAGCAGCCCCGCCACTAGAAAAGG
>DAEN01000033.1:0-14119 GCA_002495315.1 Thaumarchaeota archaeon UBA141 | reverse complement strand
CCCCGCCACTAGAAAAGGTGCCTTAATGCCCCAATTGGCCACGACTGCGGTGGAGATCGCTGGACCTGCGACAAGGCCAACTGACGCCGCCATGGTGTATATTGCAATTGCGCGCGGGGTTTTTTCAGGTCGTCCGAGGATCGAAACTCCACTCAGAGCAGTAGTGACGAATAATGAATGGGCGAAACCATGGATGACCCTTAACACGAAGCCAGTTTCAACGTTCGGTAGGATAGTATAGACCGGAGGAGCTATGGCTAGGATGGTGAAGCTTAAAGCAATTCCGTACAGTGCGCGTTTCCCAAAAAAAAGCACTCCGTAAGGAATTTTCAGCAGAGATGCTGAAATGAAAAACACCGCGACTAAGAGACCAACCTGTGAAGGTGACGCATTGAGGATTTCAGTGGAGTATACTGCTAACACTGAATTGACCATGAGGATAGTCGCGTTCACTGTGAATGACAGTATTGAGAGAAGGATTATGGGGGGAACTTCTCTCAATCGATAGAGGATTGTCAATACTTGTGGCAGACTTCAGAATAGACGGAGATAAACATCTTATCGCTAGTTGAATGGGTCTAATGAAACAATTGCCATAATCCTTGATTCCAAAGAATATGAGATGGATCTTCATGTGATGAGGGAATTTTAGTCATCGTTTGATATTCAATTTAACAAGCCGATTCTCTTGGGGACGATCTAGATCTCTTGACTATGCCATACGCCGCGACCATATTCAACTTCTTTCATGCCTGAATGTAGCGATGTTCTTCTCTTCAAGCTCCAAGCTTATTAACCGTCAAACGACTAGTTGGATATCTTATAATGAAATTTGGCTTTGGTGGAGTTCACCTTTCCACGACGGTTAGACACGTCGAAGAGGTCGTAACGGCGATTAAGTTAGGCGAAGAATTGGGTTATGATTATGCTTGGCTCTCTGATCGTACTAGGGATACCTATGTGAATGTAACTGCAGCAGCCTTGGCGACTAGTAGAATTAAGATAGGGCCTGGTGTCACCAATCCATTCACTAGGCACCCTGCCGTGACTGCTAGAGCTATAGCTACAATTGACGAGCTTTCCGGAGGAAGAGCGATACTGGGCGTTGGAGCTGGAAATATGGTTGAGATGACACGAGATCTTGGCTACGATGTCACTAAAGGAGCGCGACGGGTAGAAGAAATGGTACAAATAATCCGACAGCTTCTAGAAGGAAGGACGGTTGATTTTGATGGTGAATTCTTCAAAGTAAAGGGGTTGAAGCTTGGTTTCAAGACGCGTCCGGACGTCCAAATATATGTCTCAGCCCAGGGGCCCAAGATGCTTGAAACTGCGGGAGCGGTAGGAGATGCTGTCATCATTCCATATACTAGTCCAGAAATCCTGAAAGCGGTTTTTGCCAGTATCCGCCAGGGTTGTGATCGAACAGGCAAGAAGTTTGAAGACTTACAGTTGAAGGCCTGGTTGCCAGTTTACATTACTGAGCACAGAGCTGACATCTATGAAACACTACGTGCCTACGCCGCACTCATGGTTCTACTCTCGCCTATCAGTTTCCTCGAAAAAATAGGAATTACTCGAGAGGCTTACGATGTCATAAAGAAGGGATATGTGAAGGGTTCACATGTGGACGCGAAGCTAGAAGAAGAGTATGGTCGACGGGCTCGAGAATACATCACCAATGAGATCGTCAATACTTACGTTCTTGCGGGAAATACGCAAGAGGTGATTGATCAAGTGGAGAAGCTGAGAAAACTTGGCTTTGCAGAATTTGGCTTGTGGGTTCCATCCCCAATTCCAGCTGAGAAACGGAAGATCTTGACTGAATTTGCTGAGAAGATCATTCCACACTTTAGATGAGCATTTTCTTTCCTATTATACCAAAGTTAGAGGGGTACTTGAAAAGAAGACTGAACATGGAGAGAAGAAAAGATTCTTCCCCATGTTAGTGAGTAATGTATATGATCACTTTCTCCGGGCTTACAAAGACTTTCAAGTCCACTGCAGCTGTGAATGATTTTACTCTAGAAATTAAGGATGGGGAGATCATGGGCCTCTTGGGCCCTAATGGAGCAGGAAAGACGACTTTGATATTGACAATGGCCACCGTATATCAACCAACTAGGGGCTCAGTTATTGTAGATGGTTATGACGTTACTACGCGTCCAACGGAAATAAGAAGTCTAATTGGAATTGCCTTTCAAGATCCAAGGTTCGACCGTCTACTTTCTGTTCTTGACGTTCTAGAATGGCATGCTAAAATAACTGGGGTACCTTCTGGAGAACGGGTACAACGCCTCGAAAGTGTGATGAGGAGGCTAGGACTTTGGGAAGTTCGACGCCAACGTACATGGTCTTTGAGTGGCGGAATGAAGAAGAAGGTGGAGGATGCAAAAATATTCATCCAGTGCCCCAGGATCGCTGTCTTCGATGAACCGACTGCTTTCCTCGACGTACCGAGCCGTCTTCTGGTATGGGATATGATCAAGGAGCTGCAAGAAGAGGGCAGAACGGTTATCTTGGCTACAAATATGATGGATGAAGCAGAACGTCTCTCAGAACGTGTGGCTATCATGAACCTGGGTGGACTGGTAGCTCTGGGAAGTCCATCTGACCTCAAACAGAAGGTCAAAGGGAGTGAAGTATTGGAGATCAAACCCACCGACCCTGGCCATGTGGATCTCGAGCGACTGAAGCGTATACATGGAGTAAGCAAAGGGGTCATCTCTAACGATATCCTCAAACTCTTCCTATCTAGAGGGCGGGAACGTATACCCCGTGTGATTGACGAGCTACGACAGCAGGGAGTGGAGATCGAAAGTCTCTTCTTGAAGGAAGCCACGCTTGAAGATGTCTTCCTGAAGTATACTGGGTCGAACCTCTCGTGATCTCCGAAAACCATCTGTCTTTGACTAGAGGATTCTATGAGCTGATACTCCGAGAGATCAGAGTCCTTGTCAAGGCTCCGTGGGTTGTTTGTTCGCGCGGACTATTCTTCTTGATTCAGATCTTTGTTTTCGCAGTGCTGATGGATCGGGTCGTGGATGCGCCGAACTTTGACTTCTTCGCCTATTATTCTATAGGAACTATACTAGTTACAATTTCCTCAATTGCTTTCCTCATTGGACACGACGTGTATGAAGAAGCAGAAACTGGATTATTGGACTACCTATTGACGCTGCCTTTCTCTCGTCGAGTCTATATTCTTGGTAGGTGCGTTGGAGGAGCTTTCAGGAGTATGATTTATGTCACTCCAATGTTCGGCTTGGTCGCAGTAATCAGAGGGTTCACTGGTGCAGTTGAGCTTCTGGGGGCCCTCGCTTTACTATTCGTGCTTGCATTTGGCATTACTGGACTCTCTATTACAGTAGCCGTCACTATCCGGAACCAGAATCGATTCGATATCACTCTTGCGCTTCTAGAACTCTTCATGATTCGGTTTAGTACTGCGTTGTATCCACCAGTCTTCATGCCTTCTGCCGTGGCTACCGTCTCTGTATTTTCCCCTGTGACATTGACATCTGATGCCGTTAGGGCAGTGCTTCAGGGCGGTGAAGCTAGCTTTCTTGGTGTTGGAGGATTAATAGCATTTGTGATAGTATTCTTTGCAGCTAGTACCGCATTTTATTTCAAGAGAATAGAAGGAGGTTATTTCCACTGAACGGAGTGTACGCGCAAAGATTCTTTCTTGTCATGCAACGAGACTTGAAGATTCTATTCCTGGACAAACTAACACTATTCATAATCTTCCTTAATTTTTCAATTGAACTCTTCGTATCTGGACTGATTTTCGCTCGGATGGTCAGTGGTTTCGATTATTTTCTGTTCATAGCTCCAGGTGCTAACTTGATGACCGCCTTAGTTGTGGCCTTTCAAGCAGGTAGAGAACTCTTTGTCGAACGAGCTCTACGTGATCTTTCGGCTTATCACGTGACATTACCAGTTCCTCGTAGACTTTACGTTGCAGCTCGTATAGCTGCCGGAGTTGCGAAAGCTGTAATTGCTTCTACACCTGGGACTCTTGTTGTCATTTTTCTATATCCTAACTTGACGGTTTTCACTTTCCTAGGGGTCTATTTGGTATTGGTGCTCTTCTCTCTTGCAGGGGTTGCTTTTTCGATCATGACTGCGGTGGTATCTCGAAGGACTGAAGTCTTTATTACTCTTCGGAGTACAATCCAGCTTTATCTATCGTTTCTCAGTACTGTATTCTATCCTTTAGAGTTCTTCCCACCAGTGCTAGTTCCATTTGTTCTTGCGAACCCAAAGACCTGGGCAGTGCAAACTTTCCGGGAGATTGTTCAGGGTAATTGGCCGGTTCAGGAACTGCTATTACTATCAGCTACATCACTGTTCTTGGCTATTATGGCTGGTATTATCTATGTTCGTGCTACCAAAATGTGAAGAAACACGCGCTTTGCGGCTATCGATATTGACCTTGTCAGTAGATTCTCAGGTAAGAACTCTGGCGAACTACAAGGCATAGGTGGAAAAGTTGGGTTACATAGTATATCGGTTGCGACTATGGTTACAACTCTGGGGGCTGGCCGCTGTCACTCTGCTAATCTTTCCAAATGTCCATGGAAATGGCGAGCATTTTGGCTTCTCTCATCTACCAATGCCTGAAGTTAGCACGGGCTTGGTTATTCTCGCAATATTGATAGGGCTTATCATCTTCTTAGTATTTCTGGTAAAAACTAAGCGACTTACCTTCAGCTACGAGTCTAATCAATATTGATTACAACTAGACGTGGTCTGGCGAGTCGGTACAAATAATCGTTCAGACACCATTCGCTATCTGTACAATTTCAGCACCGATAGGTTTTCTCATGACTGTCATGCTGTGTTAGTACGTAGTGTTGTCGTTTGATGGTTCATTAGCCAAAGGTTAAGTAGAATATGACTACTAAGAAATCTAGATGGACGCCTCTTCAGCACAAACGATCGAGCGAGTCATGAGTTTGTTGGGCGAAATGGAAACAAATCTTGATGACGTAAGGACTCGAGCAGAAGAGGGACGGCAGAGACTCATAAGCTCAGCTCGGGACGAAGGGGATCGAGCGAAAAATGCGATCCTCCAAGAAGCCTCGAAGATTTCGGAGAAAAAGCTTCGTCAGATTGAAATCAAAGCTGAAGCGGAAGCCAAAAAAGTTCTCTCCAAGGCCGATGCCGATGTGAAGGGATTGAAAAAGAAGGCCGAGAATGTCTTCGACGATGCTGTGCAGATTGTTGTCAAGTCGCTGCTGGCTTTAGACTGATGTAACTGCTTTAGTTTTCTATTCTTCAAATATTTTCTATGACTAATAATGTCTGGCAGTAGATGTTTGATGAGTTTACACCGTGATAGCTTCTTGGAGAAAACTCGTTATTTCCATCAGAGATGTTTGGCTATGCGCGGATATACTGCTGAGCTCTAAGAAAGGCTAAATGCTATACTGGGGCTTCTCTAGTGGACACACGGTAGAGAATAATGAGGAATCAAATCCCAGATCTCACCTATGGTGTTACAAAAGCTTACGCCCTCAAGGGTCATCTCCTAGAACCCGCGATACTGGAGGGACTGGCTGAGTCAAAAGGACTTGAAGATCTTATTGTCCGATTGAGAGCCACGGTATATGGGGAGGCAGTAACTAAAGTCGAAATTCCTTATTCGGCCCATGGACTTGAGTTGGCATTTCGCGGCCACCTAGCGTCTATTCATAGATCTCTCCTCCGTGTAGCACCTACGTGGGAGTTTCTGAATGCTTACTATCTTCATTACATTGCGACCAACTTGAAGGCAGTCCTCAAGGGCAAGGCCCTTGGAAAGAGCTTCGAATCGATTTCAAGCTATATAGATCTCCAAGCTGAAGAACTCGTTGGGCGAAGAGATGTGGTCGTCCGGGCACTTTCTGCTGGAAGCCTTGAAGAATCTGTGAATCTCCTTTCAACAACCGAGTTCGGCGACGAAGTGAATGGAGCGGCCAAAGCTTACCGAGAGACTGGTGATGCACGAGTCTTTGATCTCTACTTGGATGGAGCTTTTTACAAGAACCTAGTAGCTGCCTTTCTCCGTCTTCAGGGGAGACTCGGTACCTCGACTGAAGCAGAAGACATGCGGCTGATTTTATCTGCTGAGATCGATTCCTATAATGTCATCGCAACCCTGCGAGCGAAGCTATGGGACCTTGCACCGTCAGCAACGAAGTCGCTCTTGGTCAGGCCATTCTTCGCAGTTTCTCAAAGACATCTACTTCGAATGCTGGAGTCTGATTCTATTGGAGATGCATTAAGAATTCTTGAAGTAACAGGATATCGGAGACTACTGCCTGAGGCCACTGGGGACTCCGACTCTATAGCACATCTCGAAGATTCCTTCGGGTTGCTCGTCTATAGTCGAGCCCAGAAAGCGTTTACATGGAATGCCTATGGTGTAGGTACAACTTTGGCCCTGATCAAGCTAAAGGAGTTGGAGGTTAAGAACCTCTCAACTGTAGCTTTTGGCGTTGAGCAAAATCTAGGATCTACGCGGATCCTTCCAAAGTTGGTTCTTCTTAAGCGGTAGATTTTCTTTCCCATTCGATCGTGATGAATTTCTTGTCAGGTACCATTTTGTTGAAGAGGCTCCCACTTCCATCGTAAAACTTCGTGAACCACTCATAAAGGTGAAGCCGTAGATCCTGTATGTAGACGATCATCCCTTCCATCATTATGATTAGTATGTTGAAGACTATGAGCATGGGTATGGCTGCTACCAACGGGAGGTTCCATGCCAGGTTTAAGGCGATGAGAAGAGACGCGTGTACTGTTAGTAGAATGGCAATTCTTGCATAGCTTACCGTGTTTGCTAGGAATCCTGCCATTCTCTCGAACATTACCTCAATAAGACTCTCAAATATTGTCATCCCTACTGAGCCGCTAGGAAGCTTACCAGCGACCATTGCAAGTCCCTTGCCAAGGACAAGGACAATCACTGATGTTATGCCGCCAATAACTCCAATAGTACCAGCTGTGGCGACTGGTATGGGAAGAAGCGGAATGGGTGATGTACTTTCAAGGAGGCCGTCAAAGCTATTCCCTGCACCTATGAATGCTAGTGCGAAAAGGACGCCAAAGACATACAGCGTAAGAGTAGGGATTTTCTCGACTGCGAGTTCAACGTATTCCTTCTTTCTCGTTGCATTAATGACATCCAAAGTTAACCCTAGAGTGATCTGAATTATCCCAAAAACGAGCGAGATTTGAATAAAGACAAGCAGTGCTTCTATATTGATACTAGGGATTGCATGATGTCTTTCGACAAAATGAAGAAGAAGTAATCCATCAAAGGCGGGTGAGATATCATGAGTGGGCAGGCCGAAGAATTCGCCTATTAGAACTCCAACGACCGAGGCTGATATGCCTGCAGCCATGAAAATCTGGCCCCATTTCTTGATTGATGGTGTCCCACGAATAGCTAGGAAAAGCCCAAACAAGAGCAAGACAAGTCCATGTCCAAGGTCTCCAAACATGACACCAAAGAAGATAGGAAACATGAGAGAGATCAAACTTGTGGGATCTATCTCTCCATACCGTGGAGGTCCCTGAGTAAGTGTAACAGCTTCAAATGCCCGCGCGCCTAGAGGATTTTGCAGTTGAGTTGGTGGAGAATCACCTTCACTGTCTTGATGATCGTGGGTGGAGACGGTCTTGACTATTGTTATCCATTTAGAAGAAATCGATCTGAATGAGGCAGCTTCTTGAGCTGGAATGTAGCCTTCGATAACAGCGAAGCGTTGTAGCGGTCCAGCTCTTCTCATTTTGGAAAATACTTCATGTGAGAGCTGCGCGGTTTCTCTGAAAGTGAGGATCTTCTGTTCAGAGCGGGTGGAAAGTTCTGTTAGGGATTTCTTGACATTTGCCAATTTTTCTTGCTCTATCTGTAGATTAGTTTGAACGACTTCAAAGGCCTCTTTGGGGGTTTGGGGTAGGTCTGAAGGAATTGAGAACGGTCTAACTTCGAAGCTCCGGAGGACCTTCTCCACTCTTTCGCTATCATCCTTTGGGGCCGCTACGAGGATAATGCTATCTGACTTTGTAACAGGTGAATGTAGGGCTATGGCGCCAGGCATGCTACTGGCTATTTCACGAATGTCTTTGGTCACACCAAGAGCAAAGACAATGTGGAATCTCTTTAGGTGGGTTAGTTTTTCCAGATCTGTTGAGAATTTTGAAATACGAGACAGCGCTGATCCTATCGATTCAAGATCTTCCACTCTCTTCTCTACGGATCCAACTTCATCGAGTAGATCTCGAAGCTCTCTGATGAGTGGAACCGACTTCGTTTCTAGTTGCGTGAGCAAGTTTTCCCAATCTTTGGTGCTCCATTTTTCGACTTGTTCGTTAGGGCCTTTTACAAGCGTTTCAATGATACCGGGTTCTGTCTTAATGGCAAGTGGTTCTAAGAGGTCGTTCAGTTCAACAAAGACTCTCAGAGCTCTAGATGCCAAGGCGTCTAGGTTTTGGTCAGAGTCTCTGGAGGGTGACTGCAGCGGATGGAACCAATCGAAGATGGCAAGCTCTCTAAGCAAATCTGTCATTTGGCTTCTTGGAAGGACTATGGATACTTTGGCAAGTTGGGCGACGCCCATTAACATCACAGATGGGAAATTAGATGTTGAGCTTTCAACGCCCGTTAAAAGATTTTTCCTAATTCTGTGACTGATGACTCCTGTAAGTCGATCCAGCCTGCCTCGGGAAGAAGTATTGTTGAGTTGAAAACTCTACATCGGCCCAAAGGTTGGGATTTCGATAATAATTCATTCTCTGTTCACTTACTAATTTGTGAACTCTTTTCGTGGTCGCGAGAGAAATGAGACAATGGGAGGAACGTGACAGCTTCCATAAAATAGTCTAGAGCTATCTTCAGGTCTCAATAAAGAAATCCGACAACTCCCAATGAGGAGATGGATATGTCCAAATATTTGTGTCCAGGGTAGACATCGGGGAAACGTCCTGTATCGGGGAAAAAGAAAGAAGAATGGGCGAGGGAATTTCCGTATCCCATTATCGCTTCCTTCGATTGGCCAAAGAGAGCTTAACGCCGCGGCCAAGATCCTTGAGAGCGGACAATATGTCAACGGTGAGGAAGGTCGTCATTTTGGTGCTGAATTTGCTGCTTACTGTGGCGCTAAGGATGGAATCCCTGTTTCCTCGGGAACTGCTGCTCTCCATCTTGCTCTTTTGACGGCCGGGGTTGGACGTGGGGATGAGGTCATTACTACGGCGTATACTTTTGTAGCTACTATTGGGGCGATAATCCAAACTGGTGCAAGGCCAGTGCTTGTGGATATCGATCCTATGACGTATACGCTAGATCCTCGATTGGTCGGAAATGCTTGTACCCGAAAGACCAAAGCAATTTTGCCCGTTCATTTATACGGACATCCTGCGGATATGAAACCATTGGGTGAGAAAGCGGAGAAACTCGGTATCCCAATCATCGAGGATGCAGCTCAAGCTCATGGAGCTCTTTATGAAGGGAAGAAAACTGGTGGCCTCGGAACACTAGCTTGTTTTAGCTTCTACCCCTCGAAAAACATGCATGTCGGTGGAGAAGGGGGTATTATTACTACGACTGATTCTACGCTTGGAGATAAGATATGGAGGCTAAGAGATCATGGCCGTAAAGATAAGCACGTCCATGATCTAATTGGCTTCAACTATCGAATGGGAGAACTCCAGTCTGCGATCGGACGGGTACAATTGAAACAATTGGACGCTATGAACCAAAAGAGAAGGGAAATAGCTGTCCATTACGACTCTCTACTGGAGAATTCAAGAAAAATAACTTCGCCTATGGAACAAACCTGGGCTCGACACGTCTATCATCTTTACGTAGTCCGATGCCAAGATCCAGATAAGGTGGGTAATACTTTGGCCCGGAAAGGAATAGAAACTGGAGCCTATTACCGAAAGCCTTGTCATCTTCAACCTGCGCTACAATCTAGAGTTTCAGTCCCAAACAAGCTTGTTCAAACTGAACTGGCTTCGCAGCAGGTTCTCTCGTTACCAATATATCCTGGACTTTCAAAGAGTGCAATAGAGGAAGTCGTCTCATGTCTCTTGGAAATTAGGAGCTAGTGATCCTTGCACGTTTTCGCTTATTGCCTTAAACAGGACGGGAACATTTTACATGATCTTCCTGTCTTCCATGGGATCAATCGATCTTCGTATAGATTGAACAGTGTTTGATACATGAAACGAATTCTAGTAACGGGTGGCGCAGGTTTCATCGGGAGCAACTTTGTCCGTCTCTTAGTTGCTAGTGGTCGGGACGTAATCATACTCGATAAACTCACCTATGCTGGGACCATTGAGAATCTTGACGATGTGTTAGGATCAACAAATACGAGATTCGTTCAAGGAGACGTTTGTGATGGATCTGTCGTTAAAGATCTCGCGAAACAAGTCGATTGCATTGTGCATTTTGCAGCTGAAACTCACGTAGATCGAAGCATTACTGATGCAACAGAGTTTGTGCGGACAAATGTTCAAGGCACGCATACACTCCTCGAAGCTGCCAGAAGCCATGATTTGCGGTTTCTTCAGATTGGCACTGATGAAGTGTATGGTAGCACCAATGAAGGGCTCTTTACGGAGTCATCAGAGTTGCGACCTTCTAGTCCATATTCGGCGTCCAAGGCGGCAGCAGATCTGCTAGTTCGTTCATATTCTATAACATATGGGCTCGACGAAGTGATCACGCGCAGTTCAAACAACTACGGTCCTTTTCAACATCCAGAGAAGTTCATCCCACGTATGATAACGAATGCGTTAAACGACCTTCCTTTGCCAATTTATGGTGATGGTCTGAACAGTAGGGACTGGTTATATGTGGACGATAACTGTCGCGGGATCTTGACCGTAATGGAAAAAGGCGTCCGCGGTGAAACGTACAACATTGGTTGTGGACAGGATCGATCAAATCTTGAGGTAGTGAAAGCGGTTTTGCAGTTGCTATCAAAACCCATGGATCTAATACAATATGTACCAGATAGGCTGGGTCACGATCGCCGCTATGCCTTGGACTGGGCACGTATGAAATCCTTGGGTTGGAAGCCCCTGGTTGACTTCTCTGAGGGACTGGGGCTAACCGTTGAATGGTATGTATCTCATCCAGAATGGTGGAAACATTCTTCATAATTGAGACTCACTTAGTTGATGGATTTGTGTAAATGTGAATCCGATCAATTTTCAATATGTTAAGACTTGGAGTATCTGGTTTGAAGGGGGCACGTTCTTACCAGTAATTCTATCGTCTAGCTTTGTTTGATTTACCGTCCATGTTGAATTGCAGAAGCTTGGAATGGTCAGCTTTGTGCTTTCCAGCTGTCAATCCCTCCCAATCCGTGTTCTTGGTTCCATTCAAGGGCACTTAGAGATTGACCAGTGATCCCGTGACCATCTTGCAGGGCCAAGAATATCGCTGCGGGGACTGCGACTTCGGGTTTCAAGAGCTTCTTCCTCTGTGATGGGATGAGCGATTCTGTCTTTACTAGTGAAGTCAGAACTATGGCTCCTGGGTTCAAGGCATTTACAGCTATGTTCATCTCCTTTACCTCCTTAGAGAGAACCTGTGTGAGGCCCTCTAGGGCAAACTTCGAGGCTACATATGGACCTCTACCTGCTCGACCTTCTTTACCGGCTCCAGAAGAAATGTTGATGATGCTACCGTGACCTACTCTTGTCATGTGTGGTAGCGTAGCCCTGCTGCAGAGAAAAGGTCCTCGAAGATTGACATTGATTATTCGATCCCATGTTTCAGTGCGAATCTCGCTGACTGGGCAGCCTTCTTCCGGGTAGCCAAAGGCTCTCATCATCAGGCCGGCGTTGTTGACAAGGATGTCGATTCTTCCAAATTCCGCGATAACTTTGGCAATTAACGAGTTCACGAGCGATTCCTCAGAGACGTCCGTCTTTTCTACCATGAACCTGGTCTCCAACTGTCGAAACTTTGACTCTATCAGACTTTGAGCAGGATCGATATCTGCTATGACGACTGTTGCTCCTTCCTTGGCGAAGCCTAGGGAAATTGCAAGGCCAATGCCGCGTGTGCCGCCAGTTACGATAGCAACGCGTTCTCTAAGTGACATGGATCAATTAGCACCGCCGAGCTTCGAGTTCTTATTCCTATGTTATGACTTGAAAGGATCTTCTCGACCACTGGTTACCTTTTGATAAGTCCAACCATGAGTCCGTCTTGAGCGCGTGGGTACAGTACGCCGATACGAATCCCGGTCCAAACTAGTTCTGTACACGAAATGATGCTTTACAATGAATGGATAATTAGGGGATCAGTACAGGCTAGTTGATAGATCCATGGATTTTACCTTGACTGAAGAGCAAGAGCTTTTGGTCGGAACTGCTAAAGAATTTGCCCAAAAAGAATTACGGCCATGGGTGAGATTCATTGATGAAAAAGGCGATCAGCAAGAGGGTCATGACAAGGCAAGGGAGATCTATTCCAAAGCTTCAGACCTAGGTTTTACTCGAATGGGATATCCAGAGGAGTATGGCGGTGTTAAGGTTGACCCGCTCACTATGGGGCTGATTGCAGAGACTCTAGGTCGATATGGTGGAGTTCCCAAAGTTGAAAGTGGAGCCTCACTTTTCGGTGCTTCAGGATCTGGTCTGATAGTAGCGCGGGCTGGTACCAAAGAACAGAAAGATGCCTGGTTGCCTGGGATTATCTCTGGCAAAAAAATTCTTGCTATAGGATCGACAGAGCCGCACTGTGGTTCTGACGTTTCTCAAATCAAGACGACTGCCCGTCGCGAAGGAGATGAGTATGTTATTGATGGGGAGAAGCAGATGGTTAGTGGCGTTAGATGGGCTGACGCTCACCTGGTATATGCTAGAACATCCGAAGATAAGGGATCGAGAGGGATAAGTGCCATTATAGTCGAAGGCGATCGCCCCGGACTTGACAAGTATCAGTTCAAAACTTTTGGTGGAAACATATGGGAACTGGGCGGTATAGTCTACAAGGATGTCAGGGTTCCAGTGTCTAATCGATTGGGGGATGAAGGTAAGGGATTTTCCCTATTGATGGGAATGTTTGACTGGATGCGAGCGATCGCGGGTGCACAGTGCGTAGGAATAGCTCAAGGTGCACTCGATGAATCTATTGATTACGTCAAACAGCGATTTGCATTCGGCCGCCCGATCGGAAAATGGGAAGGAGTACAATTCCGAATATCTGAAGCAGCGACGATATTAGAAGCAGCACGGTGGCTAACCTATCATGGTCTTTGGCTAGCTGGGCAAGGCCGATCTCATGCCAAGGAGGCATCGATGGTGAAATGGTGGGTTCCAACAGTTACTTTCAACATAGTCAACGATTGTCTTCAGAACCGAGGAGCGATGGGATACACAACTGAGGTCCTGGACGAGCTAAGACTACGATACATCCGGGCCCTTTGGATAGCTGATGGTACGATAGATATACAGCGGATTATTGTCGGAAGGGAGATACTAGGCAAGGAGTTTGTTCCTTACAGATAGAATCTATAATTCGTATGAGTTGGGAGTAACTGATTTAACACTTCGTATAGCGGTGAATATGTTCTATGGGTTCCAATATTCCGGCTGACGTTCGAAAGTATCTCGAAAGCGAGTTCGGATCTCTACAAGAATCTCATGAACTCATGGCCGAATACAATCCTGAAATGCTTAAGGCCTTTGCTTCATTTCGTCGTTCTATTTTTCCGAAGAAGGGCGATCGACAAGGAGCGTTACCGAAGTACACGAAGGAAATCATTGCTACTGTTATAGAAGTGACTCTAGGTCGTGGGAGTCAACCCACTGGAACAAAGCATGCCAGACTCGCTATAAGGGCCGGAGCTACACCTGAAATGATTCATGAGGCGATGGCCTTGATCTTCTTCTTAGGAGGAATGACTGCATACGTTGATGCTGGAATAGAGTGTGTTCGAGCAGCTAGAAACGAGGCATCTAAGAAAAAGACGAAGCGGCGAGTAGCTTGATCTCACGAATAGATCCACGCGGGATTTTTTGAACCATCTCTCATCGCTCGAAGAAACCACTACAGCTTCTATCTCTTGATCGTAGGCGGTTGAGGCGGACAGGACTTCCCTCC
>DAEN01000021.1 GCA_002495315.1 Thaumarchaeota archaeon UBA141 | reverse complement strand
AGCGGATTTTAGACTTTCACAACGATGCACTGGCCTTCGACGAGCAAGAGATGCAAGTGCAGTCCTATTGGTGTCAAAGATACTGACTTCATGGTTTTGGTCGAGAAAATATTGAGTGAACCATTTCCCCATTCGTCCTGCAGCTCCAATGACTGCAACCCTCACCGCAGTAGCTCTCCAATCTTCCCAATTGCTTCAAGGAGCGTGTCTTCTGATTGACAGAGACAAATCCTGAGATAGTCTGGATAGTCTCCGAAGCCATGACCGGGGGCAATTGCTACCTTTTTCTGAGCCAACAATCTCTTCGCGAATTCACCCGAATCGACGTTTTTCAGATCTATTCTGGGAAAGACGTACATCCCACCCTCTGGCTTAGAAAATGTGAGCGGTAGATTCTCAAGGGCAGCGCACGAAGTGTCTATTCTTTGTTTTACCTGTTCTACGTTTCGGGCTACATCTTCATGGCAATTTAGGGCATCGATTGCTGCATATTGAATGAATTCTGGAATACTTGTTAATGCGAGGCTCTGAAACTTTGCCATCTTGGCTATTACTGTTTCATCAGCGACCGCGTAGCCGACGCGAAACCCGGTCATTCCATAACTCTTCGAGAATGACTGGATTGCTATATAGCCTGAATCAACAATTTCTTCCACTCCTTTAAAAGGCACATAAGCATAATCGGCATATACGCCATCACTTAGTACTGTTATATCATTATCAGCTGCGAGTTTTAGTATGGCTTTGGTGGCTTCTAATTCCAATACCTTCCCTGTGGGGTTACTGGGAGAATTCAACACTATCATCTCAGTCGTATCTGTGATCTTCTCTTCCACAGCATCTGGACTGAGTTTCCATCCGTCCTCAATCCGCGTCTTCACAATAACAGGACGACCACCTACTTCTTCGGCTGCTTGTTTGAAGGCCGGCCAAGCAGGCTCCGGTATTATAACTTCGCCACCTTGTGAGATCGTAGCATGCATGGCCAGATAGAGTGCAAATCGACCTCCCGGAGTGGCGATGACATTGAGTTCAGATATTGGTTTTATTGACTTTTGATTGAATTTGTTCGCAAGAGCTTCTCTGAGCTTCAGAACGCCACGGGATCCTGTGTAGTGGGTATGTTGTGCCTCGAGCGCCTTAGATATTCCGGCCACTACGGGTCGTGGGGGAGGGAAGTCTGGTTCACCGACTTCGAGATGAATGACACGCTCGCCATTCTCCTCCATTTGTTTGGCCATTGCAAAGAGCTTCATATGAGATTCTACATGTTCCAGCACAACTCCTTGTTGTGGTGCATTACTCGGTTTTTCGTCTCTCTGTAAACGGATCGACTCGGCCATTAAGAGATTGAGAATTCGGAGACCGAAAGCATCTGCAACACCAGTCTCTGAGCAGCGCTTCAGAACTGCTCTTCGAAGCAATGCTTCGACTTCACTATCTTCGACTTCAAGATGTCTTTCGTTTTTCACCGTGGCTATTTTGCGACTAACGCTCATGCGTTCTCCAACCAGCGAGATTAGTTGCGTTGTTATCTCGGATATCTGCTTTCGGAGTTTCTCTAGATCGTCGATCTCGTCAATATTTGTCATATTACTTCAACACAGGTGATATCATTCCAGCTCGAAGAGCGTGATCCGCAAGGACTGTCGCCATCATGTTTTCCACTATTGGGACTGCACGAGGAACAACACAAGAATCGTGTCTACCTGTCACGGTGACCTCACTTTCCTCCATTTTCACAAGGTTTACTGTTTTTTGAGGTTTGGGTATTGACGATACTGGCTTGAAGACTGTACGGAATACGATGGGCATTGAATTAGATATTCCACCCAGGATGCCGCCGGAATTATTACTACCAAAAGTTATACCATCTGCACCGATACGGAGACCGTCATTATTTTCAGATCCTTTTAGACGCGCACATGCAAATCCTGAGCCAAATTCTATACCCTTGACTGCAGGAATCGAAAAGATAGCTTTGCCAATTTCTCCTTCCAATGACCCGAAGACCGGCTCACCCATCCCTACAGGGGCATTTAGTGTTATGCACTCTACGATGCCTCCAACACTGTCACCATTTCGGCGTTCATCTAATGTCCGTTTCTTCATTTTATTGGCAGCAACGCGATCGGGACATCTTACTTCATTAGAGTATCTGCTTTCACGAATTTCTCCATGAGTCAGCGCTCTTGAACGAATACCGCCGATCTCCAAGGAATATGCGAGGACTTCAATGCCCAGTGTTCGAGCAAGCAGCTTTTTTGCAATAGCTCCTGCCATCACGTACCCAGCTGTCACTCTAGCTGAAAATCTACCTCCTCCTCGATAGTCGTTGAGATTACCGTACTTGATACGCGCAACGTAGTCTGCATGTCCAGGTCTAGGTGTATCTAGCAACTTTTCATAGGCACTAGAATCTATGTCCTTGTTCTCGATCAGTGTACATATGGGTGCACCTGTTGTCATTCCTTTGAAAACTCCTGATAAAATTCTTACGCGATCTGTCTCATGTCTCAGACTCGAGACAAGAGAGACACCTGGTCGACGAAGGTCTAGCTCTTTTTGAATATCGGACTCGTTAAGGGGGAGGCCTGCCGGACATCCGTCAAGTACTATTCCAACTCCATATCCGTGACTTTCCCCAAAGCTTACTATTAGGAAACGTTCTCCAAATATATTGCCTGTCATTTATTCATGACCTCGAACGTTGCTCCTATTGAGGCCAGGTCGTTTATAAAGGACGGGTAAGAAACGTCGATAGTCTCAAGTCCACGAATGATACATGGGGCCGAGGCAGCCATTGCTGCTGCACAAAATGCCATGAAGAGACGATGATCATCATGTGCATCAAGCTCGCATGGTTGAATTGAGCTCGGCGGTTGAATCTTCAATCCATCGGGATATTCGGTGACTTTCGCACCTGTCTTTGGGAGTTCCTGGGCAAGAATTGAAATTCGATCAGTTTCCTTGAAACGAGTGTGTTCTATTCTGCTTATTCTAGTGACGCGAGTGCCCCGAAGAGCAAGGACGGCTATAACGGGTGTGAGATCAGGACAATCATGAAGGTCAAAGGTACCGCCGTTGAGAGCTCCGTCATTTGTAACAACTAGCTTTGTCCTAGCTGCATCGAATTCTATTTGGACCCCTAAACATTTGAGTATCTCTATGATCCGCACATCTGCCTGGGGCAGAGTGAGATCTATTCCTTTGAATGTTACTTGACTGTCTGTCATTACAGTACAAGCGGAAATCAATGCCGCTGAACTCAGATCTGCCGGTATCTCAATATTAGTTGGAGAAATGTTTTGGTTGGCAGGTATCAGAAAAGTCCCAGTACGTGGGTTCTCAACTGATCCTCCAAACCGCTTGGTAATTTCTAGAGTCGCGTCTATGTAAGGACGAGAGACGGAATCTCCAATGAGGTGTACTTCTGTCTTGCCATGTGCTCTAAGGCAGGAAACTATCAGAGATGAAGCGAACTGTGAGGAAATTGACCCGTCAATATTAGCTACGCCGCCGCGAATACCTCCTCCACTAACTACAATCGGTGCAGTTCCTGTCAGCTGAGTGGACCAGCACGTAACTCCTACTTGAGCCAAAGCATCCAAGAGAGGTTGCATTGGGCGTTTTCTTATGCTTGAGTCTCCAGTTAGTACGGTGTGACCGCTTGGAATAAGAGCAGAAATAGCAGTCATGAACCTGAGTGTTGTACCAGAGTTTTCTACGTCTATGATGTTTCTTGGTGCAGTGTTAGGTCCAGGCCCTTTGATCTCAACAGTATTAGCTCCAACCTCGATCTTCACACCCAAAGCTTGGCAAGCTCTGATTGATGCCATCGTGTCACGTCCCAGCAATGGATTTTTGATTGTAGATGTTCCGTCAGCGATGGATGCAAGGATGACTGCTCTGTGAGTATAGCTCTTACTAGGTGGAATCCTCAATTCTCCCTGAAGTTTTCCCGGAGTAACCTTGATGGAAGTCAATTTAGGTCAAACAGTGGGCTTTCGTATTGTTTGGTAGCGTAGATATTACCGTTCCCGGATAGCTGGACCATAGCTCGCGAATTTGGTCTGCCTTTTCAGCTACTGATATGGCGGCGATTGATGGTCCTTTTCCTGAAAGTCCTGCTGCAAGCGCTCCAGCGGCTAGTGCATCTATTGCTGGTTTAGGTGATATGTCGAGTGCAGCAGAATAAGCAAGGCCGTTGATGATCATAGCTTTCCAATACTCTCCTTCACGCGCAAGATTGAAAGATTCGTCACAGAGCAAATTTATCGAGGCCATTCTGTCGCGTGGCGTATCCCAAGTATATTTCTTAGTCTCTGGAACATAAATGAGTACTTGTAGTGACGGATCGACAGAGGAACGTGTAAGTATTTTGCCTTCGAGATTGTTCGTTATAACTATTCCGCCAAAGTAGCTTGCACCTGCATCATCTAGTGCACCTGTAATGGAAACTTGTGCTTCTAGTGCACTTTTGGATCCCTCCATAACTATTTCCTCATCACTTAACAAACCCCCAGCTGCGCGCATGGTAGCTAATCCAATAGCATTTGCTGCTGCACTTGAGCTCTTGAGACCTCTGCCGATTGGGATCGTCGATTTAGTTCGTATATGAGCTCCGGTAATTCCTAGGCCAAGAACTGATGTTATTCTGCGTACAACCACTTGTGCGAGTCGGGGATTTTCAGAAGCTTCGTTCTCAATCTCTACTGTGATGTCTTTTGATCGCGGATAAAGCTCGACTTCAGCTTCAGTAGTTAGTGATACACCAAGGGCAGCTCCGTTTCCTCTAGCTATTGCATTAACTATGGATATTGCACCAAACGCTAGAGCTGTTGCCTTCATGAATTATCACTCGATAGCATGGAGATGGCCTGGTGGATCATTGTCTTACGAGGAGCATCAAGGCCAGTCCAGATTTTGAATGAAGCGGCTGCCTGATCCACTAACATTTCATAGCCGGGAATTACAGTTGCACCGACACTTTCTGCTCTTTTCAGAAGCAATGTCTTTATTGGCTTATAGACAAGATCATAAACTACCTGGTTAGAAGAGATTGCGCCATAATCTACGACTGGGATTTCCTGTTTTGGATCCATTCCAACTGGTGTCGCATTCACCAATATGTCTGCATCTCTTATCGTTGTTCTTACCTCACTTCCTTTCAATGGAACTACTATTCTCTCGACCCTGGATTGCGAGGGAAGAACAGATAGTATCTTCTCAGCTTTATTCGTGTTCCGAGCAACTATGGAAATCTTACGTGTAGAAGCTCTTGTCAATCCCAAGATGCAAGCCCTCGCGGCACCTCCTGATCCAATTACGACAGAATGCAAACCTTTCAAGTTCAAATGTCTACGCTTCAGAGGTGAAAGGAAACCTTCGACATCGGTGTTAAAACCTATCAGGCAGCCCTTGCGCAAGGCCACTGTATTCACAGCTGACGCTTCAATTGCGTCGCCTTCGAGCGTATCGAGGACCGGTATGATTGTAACTTTGTGGGGGATAGTAACGTTAAAGCCTACGACACCCAATGTTTTGAGGCCATGCACAGCTGCTGCTAGATATTTTGGCTCCACCTTGAAAGAAAGGTAAACGTACTGAAGGCGCTTGGTCCTGAAAGCGGCGTTATGAATATGAGGTGAAATTGACTGCGATACAGGGTTGCCTATCAAACCGCACAGGCTAACTGGACCGTCATTGAGTCGCCTATAAGGCATCTAACAACGCCTTGAATTCTTGTACAGGAATCTGACCAGGTGCAGTAGGTTCGTCATTTGCGGCGACATAGGCAAAAGGGCTACCAAGTAGTAACGCCAAGAACCTGGATACTGTTCCATCCATACCCATGCAGAATGCTATGAGCTTTGATCTGTCGGCCCAGGAATATAGAGAGATGACTAACGCGTTATCGGAGAATCTCTTAGCAGTAGGGACTATTTTGCCATAATCGCCACTAGCTAGTGCAAGCTTGGCGATAGAATTCAGATCTTGTTTTGGCGGCATCCCATAGAAATCATGCCATGAAGCTATGATCTTGATTCCGCTGCTCCGTGCTGAGACCCCAAGACTGGGTTGTGACTTCAGCATAGAGAGCTCTATGTCGATGAATCCAGGACGCCACTCCATCATTGTTTTCAGGAATTCAGCTCGTCTGTATTCATTCAGTTGATATTTGCCGCCTTGGGATCTAGGCCTACAGGTCAGAATACATCGGTTCTTGAGATTCGATGGTATTTGATCCAACTGTTCAGTCGATGGTTCCTCCAGATGATCTAGTCTGAGTTCCACGAGGTCACAGCCTGCGTCAAAAGAAGTCTGGACGATTTCAACTAGTCTATCTGGTTTTGTCGCTGCCGCTGAAGCACAGAGTCGGGGCTTCTCCGATCCCGACTTCTCACTTTTCCAGTATGAATTCATCAACTTCGATTCCGAAGTGTCGCGCTGCACCTTGGCCTGTCCTGACCATTATTTCGTCACCCTTTTTCAATTGTGTGACTGCCAAAGGATGTCCCGACTTTGTTACAAAGCGTATGGTTTCTGCATCTTGTACCAGAACTGCACCGGATTGTTTTCCATGTCGTGCCTTTACCAACTTTAGGGGTCGGCGTTCTATTTTGATGCGTCCAACCACGGCCGTATTTGTTTGTCCTTTCCAATCAGTTATGAGAACAAGGCTTCCGCACTCCAACTCGGATAGATATTTTGTTCTACCGTTAGGAAGGAGAATGTAACTGTGTATTCCTCCTGCATTTACTCTAAATGGTCTAGGGGAAGTGAACTCTGATCCCACTGACTCGTTGTGTACCAGGAAGAGAAAATTTGCCGCGCTACCCACCAACATGCCTTCGCCTAGTCGAAGAATGGAACCAGTGTCGACGCATGCTCGATCACCCATTCCAACATCTCTGATATCTTCTACTTTAGCGATCACAATGTCTAAACTTGCAAGATCGACTAATTTCTCCTTTGCTCGTTTAATTTCAGCTCCGACTCGTGCGGCAAGAACAACGCCATCAACTCCTCTCTCGAGGACGCCAAACATTGTAGGGATTTCCTTAACAGTCGAGATCTTTGTGTAGATCTTGGTACCTGTGCCTCTAAGCTCTGCAATTAGATTTTCAAGAGGAATGATGCGCCAGTCTGAAGTGTCGACTATCAACGCGCTAGCTCCAGCTCTAGCTGCAGCTACTGCTTCTTCCATGTCGTCTTTGCTCTCAATTTGAAGGACCATGGCACTGGTCTGGCCAGCATTCTTTGCTGTTCTCACTTCCTGTACATCGTTGACAATATGCACATCTGCCAAGTCGCTCTCAGAGTATACTGTCAACCCGCAATCCTTGACTATTCCCAAGTCATGTCGATTAACAATCACTCCGTTTACCTCGTTTTCTTTACAGGCCTTTAGCACAGCAATTGATTCCGAATTTTCTTTCGGAAGCTGAATGATGATTTCTCTACCCTGCCAACTCATTTTGGAGCACTCCTACAGCTTCTTCCACGTTCAGTCCGTCTATGACTACTGACGTTAGGGCTTTCACCAGAGCACGCGGATTATCGTGCTCGAAGACGTTCCGGCCAAAAGTTACTCCCATAGCTCCTGATTGAACGGCTCCGTAGGCCATTTGTAGGACGTCTCGATCAGTTTCGGACCTAGGTCCGCCTGCGATGACAACAGGTACCGGGCATGACCGTACCACGCGTTGAAAGCTTTCGTTCGTTCCAGTATACACTGTCTTTACTATGTCCGCACCAAGTTCCGCCCCAATTCTGGCTACGTGTGAGACTACTTCTGCATCCAAAGGATTATTGATTTTTTCACCTCGCGGATACATCATAGCTATCAAAGGAATATTCCAAGCATCACAATCGTCGGCCGTTATCCCCAGATCGTGTAGCATTTTAGACTCCTCCTTGGAACCAATGTTGACGTGAACGGAGACTGCATCAGCTCCTAGACGAATGGCTTCTTCAACACTGCCCACGAGTATCTTGAGATTAGGATCTGAACTCGTGTTCGTGCTTCCCGAGAGATGAACAATTATGCCTAAAGATGGTGTTTCGCGTAGTGACTTTAGGATACCTTTGTGAATCAATACTGCGGTGGCACCTCCATCTTCGACTTTTCCAATGATGTCACCCATGGTCTCTAAGCCATGAATCGGACCGACGCTGATACCGTGATCCATCGGGACACAAACCATCTTCCCTTTCCTGAGAATTCGGTTCAGCCGTACGTCTTTACCAACAACCAATATTCAAACTCTCCTAACTGGGACAATAAGGGGATTATCTCTGAGATTATTTCCCCGAGATTAACTTATATGTCTTCATCTATTTGTTGAATGAAACAGAAAACGACGCTACTTCTGCACAACTAATATCCGTAAAGAACGATATTTGAAAACGATGTTTACAGGACTGAAAAGATTCGGAAACGCTTAAAACACTGTTATCGCTAAATTCTCTCAACTGCGGTATGGCTATTTGACTTCTTATCTTCAGATTCAGGATCTCCATGTCAGTGTTGAGGGAAAACAGATTCTGAAGGGGTTAGACCTCAATATCCAACAAGGAGAAATTCATGCATTGATGGGACCAAATGGGTCTGGAAAGAGCACTCTGGCAAACACACTAATGGGTCACCCTCGATATATGATCGAAAAAGGAAACATACTCTTGAATGGCGAGAGCTTACTCGATCTCTCCGCTGATAAAAGAGCCCGCAAAGGGTTATTCCTAGCTTTCCAATACCCTGTAACAGTCTCCGGCCTTTCGGTCTCGAGCTTCCTTCGTAATGCCTATAATGCCGTTAGACAAAACGGGCAAGGAGAGAAGAAAAAGCCTCCCTCGTACTTAGAGTTCAAGAGAGTGCTCAACGAAAAACTTAAGCTTCTAGAAATGGATGAAACTTTCATCAATAGATATCTCAACGAAGGGTTTTCTGGAGGAGAAAAAAAGAGGGCAGAGATTCTCCAGCTGGCAATGTTGAAACCAAGCATAGCAATCCTCGATGAGACAGATTCTGGACTTGATATAGATGCTCTCAGAGTTGTTGCGGATGGAATCAACAAGCTTGCAGGAAAGGAACTTGGCATAGCTATCATTACTCATTACCAGAGAATCCTGCGATATATTCAACCTCACCATGTTCACGTAATGGTGGATGGACGAATAGTCAGGTCAGGAGGTTCCGAATTAGCTCGAGATCTCGAAGAGAAGGGTTATGGTTGGATAAAAGAAAACAAATGAGAGGCCTAGCATTTGTCGATGCCAAGTGTGTATGGAAAACCTTAATACTATATAACGGCGTTATTGAGTAAGGAAAGACCCTGTGGCCATAAGAGAGATACTCAGCGACGACTCTAGCAAGTATGACTTTAAGGACTCAACCGATACGTATGTTTACAGAGGTAAGAAAGGTCTTTCAATTGAGATAGTCGAAGAGATCTCTCGGAGGAAAAACGAACCAGAATGGCTGACTAAGTTTAGACTGCAATCATATGCTCATTTCCTCAAAAGACCGATGCCAAACTGGGGAGGTAACTTGTCTAGAGTTGACTTCGATGAAATCTATTACTATGCGAAACCCTCTGATAAGGCCGAGAAGACATGGGAGGAAGTCCCAGAAAATATTCGCAACACCTTTGACCGTTTGGGTATTCCTGAAGCAGAAAAGAAATTCCTGGCCGGCGTTGGAGCTCAGTATGAGTCCGAAGTGGTTTATCACAGTCTAGCAAAGGATCTAGAAGAGAAAGGCGTCCTCTTCCTTGATCCAGATACGGCGTTGAGAGAACATCCAGATATTTTCCGAAAATATTTTGCGACCATAATACCGCCCGAGGATAACAAATTTGCTGCACTGAATAGTGCCGTGTTCAGTGGTGGCAGCTTCATATACGTTCCAAAGGGTGTTAAGGTGGAAATGCCCTTACAGGCCTACTTCAGAATCAATGCTCAAAATATAGGACAGTTTGAAAGGACATTGATTATTGCAGACGAGGGTAGTGAAGTTCACTACATAGAAGGATGCACCGCTCCTGTCTATTCAAGTGAGTCATTACATTCGGCAGTGGTGGAGCTCATTGCAATGAAAGGCGCTCACCTGCGATATACTACCATTCAAAACTGGTCCAAAGATGTCTATAACTTAGTCACTAAGAGAGCTTATGCTTACGAAAACGCAAATGTTGAATGGATAGACGCAAACATAGGAAGTAGTCTCACCATGAAGTATCCTTCAATTTATCTCCTTGGCAGAGGTGCCAAAGCTGAAACTATATCTGTGGCTTATGCGGGAAGAGGACAACATCAAGACGCAGGAGCCAAAATGGTTCATCTTGCGCCAGACACTACCTCGCGAATAACCTCCAAATCCGTGTCCAAGGATGGCGGTAGAACTTCATACCGGGGACAATTGCACGTAGGTAAAGGAGCTTCCAATGTGAAATCCTATGTTCGATGTGATGCTTTATTGCTTGACGAGGAGTCCAAAACTGATACTTATCCATACATCGAAGTAGGAGAAGATAGTGCGACTATAACTCATGAGGCTACAGTCGGAAAAATTGGAGAAGATCAGATCTTCTACCTTATGTCACGAGGACTGACGGAAGTGGATGCTTTCAACATGATCGTTATGGGCTTTCTTGAACCATTCACTAAAGAATTACCAATGGTTTATGCGGTAGAAATGAATCGACTTCTCCAACTAGAGATGGAAGGAGCTATCGGTTAACTAGCAAGTTCTACCTGAATATTTTTCCAGGAGTAGCGGATCGATGCCAGTTAGTATTGCGACTGCAAGGGAGATTTCCAGATTATGTGATGAACCGTCGTGGCTACTTGAGTCCCGAGTTCAGGCAAGCGATTTATTCGATAAGCTACCGATAGAAAAATCAAGCTTGTATACCAGGCAAACAGATCTCAGAGGAATTAATCTACTAGACTTTGACCCATTAGGTATAGTTTCAGAACGTTCCTTTAAAGCAGAGTCAGAGAGCACAACCACTGCTTCTGGAAACTGCATAACAATTTTAGCTGGAAAGGTAACTGAACAGCACTTGTCACAACAGCTTGTTAACAACGGCGTCTTTTTTGGGGATCTCTATTCGTCTCTGGCACAGCAACCAAATCTGATAAAACCTGTGCTTGTTGATAAAGCAATAGCGCCAGATGATGACAAATTTGCAGCTTACAATCAAGCTTTCTACAATTCTGCCTTAGTTTTACATGTTCCAAAAGGCTTGGTAGTCAATGACCCCTTTAGAATAAGATATTTTATGGATGACTCTGAAAAAGCAGTGGTTTCGCGGATTTTTGTAGTCGCTGAACCAGAGAGCCAAATGACTCTTCTTTTGGAAGAGTACTCTAAGAGCTCCACTCCTGCGTCAAATAGCCTCTATAGCAACAGCGTTGAGCTTCATGTTGGCGAAGGGGCGCGAATTTGGTTCCAGGAGTTACAAAACACTGACGAGAGAACCATCGTCTTGACAAATAGAAAATGTCGATGCAGAAGAGATTCACATGTATCATGGACCATTGGATACATGGGAGGAGCATACACAAAATCCCGAATAGACAGCGATCTCTTGGGCGAGGGCTCGACTTCAGAGGAGATGGAAGTCGTATTTGGTACAAGGGAACAGAAATTTGATCTGAACTCAAACGTCACTCATGTAGCACCACACACAAAGAGTGAAATCATCTCTCGAGGCGTTCTTAGAGACACAGCAAGAACAATCTTCAAAGGTATGCTTCGGATTGGAAAAGATGCAAGGGGTGCGGATTCCTTTCTCGCCGAACATGCAATGCTCCTAAATCCTCAAGCCCGGGCAGATTCTATTCCGGCCCTCGAGATCGCCACGAACGAGGTGAAAGCATCTCATTCTGCGTCAGTGGCACAAATAGAAGAAGAACAGATCTTTTACTTAATGTCAAGGGGAATACCTGAAAATGAGGCCGAAAAACTGATCATTCTGGCTTTCCTCGAACCAGCTGTGCGCCGAATACCAGTGGAAGAAGTGAAAACTGCTCTAGTTGATCTAGTGGAGAAAAAATGGACAAGTAACACCAATTCTCTCCCTGAAGAGAATACGCGCATGAAATAGAAAGCAGGAGGAGTTTTAGTATATCGCGGCTAGTCAAGGTATGCGAAATTTCAGAGCTAGAATCGGATGGCAAATGTACCATTGATGTCAATGAATCAAAGATTCTAGTCGTGAAGGTTGGAGAGAACATCTATGCTGTAGACGGCATCTGTACCCACGAGTACTCCGATCTATCGATGAGCTTCATGAATGGTGGAATAGTTACATGTCCGTTACATCTTTCACAATTTGACTTGAAGACGGGCGAGGCTCTATCTCTTCCTGCTACTGAATCTCTAAAAAGTTACTCAGTCACGATCCAGGGAACAAGCGTGTTCGTTGAGATGGATTAGCGACATTGTTACCCTTATCAAGTTATGTTTCATTTACATAAGGTGAAGACCGTGCTCAAGACTCACTCTTTGGATACAGCTGCAATCCGGAAGGATTTTCCAATCCTAAGTCGCAAGGTTCAGGGCAAACCACTAGTTTACCTGGATAATGCCGCTACTTCCCAAAAACCAGAAGAGGTTGTTCAAGCTATTCAATCCTATTATCGAAGCTATAATGCAAATGTACATCGCGGTATACACGACTTAAGCGAAGAGGCAACCGCAGCTTATGAAAGCGCACGCGAAAAGATCGGATCGTTCATCAATTCAAAGAGGCGCGAAGAGAATATCTTTCTAAGGAATGCAACTGAGGGAATTAATCTCATAGCAAACACGTGGGGGAAAAAAAATATCTCAAAAGGCGACCATATCCTTCTAACGATAATGGAACATCATAGCAACATAGTACCGTGGCAACTTTTGGCGAAAGAAAACGGTGCCACGCTGAAATTCGTAGATATAGATGATGAAGGCAAGCTTATGCTAGATCAAGCAGAAGAGATGATTGATGAGGGGCCGCGACTTCTATGCATAACTCAGATGTCAAATGTGTTGGGAACAATTAATCCTGTAAAAGAGCTAATTGCAAGGGCTCATGATCACGGAGTCACGGTACTTATTGATGGTGCCCAGTCTGTACCTCACATCCCTGTCGATCTTCAAGATTTAGACAGTGATTTCTTTGTCTTTTCTGGTCATAAGATGTTGGGCCCGACAGGTGTTGGCGTGGTTCACGGCAAACGTGAACTCTTGGAAGAGATGCCACCATTCCTTACCGGCGGAAACATGATCAAAGAAGTACATATGACTGAAGCGCGGTGGAGCGATCTGCCGTGGAAATTTGAGGCCGGAACGCCTGATATTGGTGGCGCTATAGGACTAGCTACTGCAGTGGAGTATTTGAGCTCGTTAGGAATGAAAAACGTCTGCGCTCTGGAGAAGGAATTGACCAAATACGCGATGGATAGGTTGATTGATATTCCTGGTATTCACATTTACGGTCCACGCGATCTCGAAAATCGATGCGGGATCATTGCTTTCAACATTGACGGAATTCACGCTCATGATGTATCTACACTTCTTAACCAAGACGGTGTTGCCATTAGAGCCGGACATCACTGTGCAATGCCGTTAATGGAGCGGTTGAAAATTCCTGCTTCTGTAAGAGCAAGCTTTTACATATATAATACACAGAAAGAAATCGACGTTCTTGTAGAGTCTCTCATAAATGCCAAGAGGATCTTTGGTTCATGAGCTCAGATCTATACCGTGAAATTATACTGGATCATTACAAGAATCCGCGTAACTACGGGAAATTAGAGCGGCCTGACCTAACATCTAGAGAATCAAACCCCCTTTGCGGTGACATCGTTGAGATTCAAATGGCTCTTGACGGAAATAAGATCGGCGCGATAAGATTCAACGGCGAAGGGTGTGCCATTAGTAGGGCTGCCACATCTATGCTGGTGGAATATATTGAAGGCAAACCTCTTGAGGAAGTCAAAGAAATTGACAAGGCCGTCATCCTGGAAATGCTAGGCGTGGGCGAGATCGGCCCATCGAGAATAAAATGTGCTCTGCTTGGTTTGAAAGTTTTGAAAATGGCTGCTTACGCTCATTTGGGCGCAAAACTTTCTGAGGAAGAGCTTAGAGAGTACTAAAAGGTGCATGGCACGTCTATACAAGATATCAAACACGATATCATGTTTGATATGGAAACATGCAGACTATTTTCAATGTCTGTGCAATTGCTCCATTGAGTGGTACTGATGGGATTCTGGTAACTACCCGTAACGCGGATATTTCTTGTCACTCAGCTGAGCTACGTGATGTTTATGATGAATATACCGTGGTGTCGCGGACATATTTTGTGTCTACGCGGCGCTATGTTCTGTCTGTAGCGTCATGAAATGTAGCGTGACGGCCTCAGATTGATATTTGACAGCGTTACGTGTGCATCAAGTGGTAAATGGCGTGGCGGCCGTACGTGATGATCGAGCCCATGCTATCATAACTACGAGTGTGAGAAATGAGGTTATCGTTCCTGCTATTGTTGCCCCTATAACGCGACTATCCAGACTCGTGAAAAATGGCAGCGAACTGATTGCCATCTCACTTAGAGTGGGGTAGGCGAGATACCCTGCGAATCCTAAGACATAACCAACTAGCCACACTGAAAGAAATACTGTTATGCGTCCCATGTTACCTTCTACAATAAGAGAATGCAAAGTCAATTTAGGGAGACATAGCAATCTAATTTCACCCGCGTGTCAAGAATTATTACAGCTACCTCGATTCTGAGATTTCTTTGGTTTCATGGATAATCACTTAGCCATCTCATAAATGAGTCAATAGCAAGTGACCTATTTCTTGAGAATATTTTACGTAATGTAGTTATATGACTAGTATGATTGTTCATATTAGTGTGTAATGAATCATGACAGACATAATATTTGACACGACTAAGATCTCACAGCGAGGCCAGGTAGTTATCCCAAAAGAGGTACGGGATAAATTAGACCTGAAAGCTGGTCACCGACTCATAGTGATCGCCGCAGATGATGCAATTGTACTTCAGCGGGTAGAGCTTGCCGGAGATAAGCTACGAACTCGAGAAATTATGGAACGCGCACGAGGACTAGTGGAGAAGCTAGGCCTCTTGCGCTAGCGTGCATTTATTGAATTTGAGGGTGTTGTATCTTGACACCTTTTGCAGATTTGAGTGATAGGCGTTTCTGGATCGCAAACGAAGATGAGATAAAGTCCGCTTCGACAACTGATGTGTATTTCCTCAATACACTACAAGTATTGCGGAAGAAAAAGATCAATCCACGCGTGCGAATGGAAGTGTATGCTAGAAAACTTCCAGAAGAAAAGCTATGGGGCGTAGTCTCAGGCATCTATGAAGTGGGCAAACTCCTTGAAGGATTGCCAATAACAGTACAAAGCATGGATGAGGGGGAGATCTTCCAGGCCGATGCATCATCCGTCTTATATCAACCCGTTCTTCAGATAGAGGGCAACTATTCTGACTTCGCACCATATGAGAATGCAATTCTGGGCACCATATGCTCATCGACAAGTGTATCGACTAAAGCCGCTCACCTCAGACTAGCCGCGGGAGACAAGTCTCTTCTAAGCTTTGGAACTCGTCGAGTTCATCCAGCCATCGCACCACTGGTAGAACGTGCGGCCTACATAGGTGGCGCAGATGGAATATCAAATGTACTGGCTGCAAGAATGATTGGACAAAAGCCAGTAGGAACAATGCCGCACTCGCTTGTTTTGTGTTTTGGTGACGCAGTTCAAGCATGGGAGGGATTTGATCAAGCAATGGCAAAAGACGTCCCTAGAATAGCATTGGTGGATACTTTCTGTGACGAAAAAACTGAAGCGATCCTTGCAAACAAAACGCTGGGTGACCGCCTTGATGGTATTCGTATTGATACACCGTCTTCTCGACGTGGTGATCTTCGTAAGATCGTTGAAGAAGTCCGCTGGGAACTTTTTCTCCGCGGTAGAAAGGACATCAGGATAATTGTGTCAGGCGGCATTGATGAGGAAGAAATTCGCCGCCTAAGTCCTTTTGTTGATGGGTTTGGAATAGGTACATCTCTATCTGCTGCTCCCGTCATAGATTTTAGCGCCAAGATCGTGGAAGTCAAAGTTGGAACTCGATGGAATTACCGGGCTAAACGAGGGGATGTGGCGGGAAAGAAAGTCGTCTGGCGGAAACAACAAAGTTTCGAAGACTGGATCACTGTTGAAGGTAGGCCACATCCGCGTCATTGTAAGCGACTTCTTTCGCCTCTTTTAGTAAATGGTCGATTGGTCAAACCGTTGAAGTCTCCAAGTATAATTCGAAAGACGGTTATCAACAAGATAAAGCAGTTAAGGACTTGGCCTCCTATTCTTCGATCAGATCCTAGGTTGAACAAGGAGAAAAATAGGTAGCGCCTTTGGCGGCAATATCAAACACGATATCGCAGTCGATATCGGTTGAATTGATAATAATGCATCACTACGGGAGCTGGAGAATTAGTCCATTGTGCAAGGGGGGTTGCATGCTACATATGCTGAGAAGTGATAGATAACTGCCAACTAGGGACTATGCGCGGTACTCAAAGCTGGTTACCATTATGTATCCCTAGAAAACGATCGTGGTGTAGAACTGAGGTATGGGGTAAATGATGTCAATATACCATGGTGTCGCGGGTATATTTTACCCTTCCTTTGACAAATCAAGGCACGCCCATTTTGTCCGGGTATGAATTAATGCAGCAGGGATTTCATTTATCGATGTCCAAAGCGTTATTTGTCATCGCTATAGAGTCATCCTTGGACTCACTTCCCAACATTGCCCGAATCGCGTCAATATTTTCAGGGATAACGATTGCCTCCTGATGCACTGCCATAAAGAATGAAGCCTCTTTTTCATCAACACATATGGAATCCTTCCAGATGATGGCCTCGTATAGATCTCCACGAGGTCGCCCCAACTCCCGTCCCAAGTCAACCAGGTGAGCGGTAGATTTGAGACCGTCTTTTCCATTCACTAGAAGCACACGAGTTGTGTCCTCCAACTTTTGAGTAATCGTCTCCTTTGAAGCGTCCGGGTCTTCGAGAGTTAAAATGACACTGTGTAGGTGCATATGTGTGGTGGGCACCTTCATAGCCATGGTGGTAATCTTTATTCCGGGTAGAACAGTATTCACATCAGGCCCATGATGTGAGGGAATGTTCACCGGATCTAGTACTACTGCATCTATCGGCCCCTTGGAAGGTTCGTCTGGATCCGCAGCGCGTCGGGCAAGCACAACGCGGCCTCTCGAGATGCCCATTGATTCGTCGATAGAGCCAAGGACTCTGCAAAGTGCGGTAGTATTACATGATACGACTCGAGTACTGGAGTGACCTTTAGCTTTGTCGTAGTTGCACTGAGCTACAAAAGAGACACCTGCAACACCATGATCCTCGCCACCCTGAAAGACTGCTGGTTTATGGAATTTTTCATATATCGATTTATTCGCGGCTCCAACATCTCCTGGCGATGCATCAATCATCATGTCGACCTTTGGAACAAGGTCCGTCAAGCTGCCTGAGATAGCAAGACCTTTTTCCTTGAAGCTGTCTTTTCCACTTTTCTCTGCCGAATAGAGATCATATCCCTTACTTAATGCAAGAGTAGCCTTGTAATCTGCTTTTACCTTGACAACTCCTGTGACTTCCATGTCAGGTTGGAGTCTAATAGCGTCCGCTATCCTCCTTCCAATGACACCGTAACCATTGACACCTATTCGTATCATTTTTTCATCCTTTCAGCTGCGTTTTCTAATGCTTCCATCAGTGGTAGTCTTTTGCCGGCAAGATATAGTACTAATGCTCCGCCAGCGGTGCTTACATGATCAATCCATTCCTTAATTCCGAACCTTTCCAAGGCTGCACTAAGGTGTCCGCCACTCACTATTGTTGTACCTAGGGATGAAGACATGGCTCGTAGCAGTTTTTCCGTTCCTTTCCCAAACCGTGGATCTTCGAAGAAGCCAGGTGGTCCACTCATGAAGATCGTACCGGAACTTCGAATAATTCGTGAAAAGTAGTCAATTGTTTCTGGGCCGATGTCGTAAATCTTTTCATCAGGCTGTAGATCTTCCATTTTAATCTCAGCTGTTTCTCCGTTTCTTTCGACCACGACGTCTAGCGGTAATTGGAAGGTCTCGGAATATTCATCCATAAGCGTTCTTGCTTTCGGAACGAATTTCTCTTCTTCAGCAGATATACTTCCTTTGAGCTTACCAGAAGCTTTGAGAAAGACGTTGGCGATGACTCCAGATAACAAGACCTTATCTGCACGTCTATTTGCGATGAGTGTGTCTATTGCCCCCAGGCGATCAGAAACCTTTGCACCGCCGAGTACAGTAACAAACGGGCCTTTCACTACTGTCAGGATTCTGTTAAGAGCCTTCAGTTCCTTTGCAACAAGTCTTCCTGACCCAGTTGGGAGCAGATGAGAAAAACCAACTATAGATGGATGCGCTCGGTGACCTGTTGGGAATGCGTCCAACACACAACCTTCAAAGTGTCGATATAATCGCTGCACCATGATCGTTTTGGATGCCTGTTCTGCTGAGAACTCCATGTTTTCTTCTGTCATAAACCGTAGGTTGTCCAGGAGTAAGATATCACCTGGAGAAAGCGAGTCGATAGCTTTCTGAGCGGCAGGGCCGACTATATCTTCTATGTACTGGACGGGTCGTTTTAGAACGTTACTCAGAGCTATTGCATGCTTATCCAATGGAATGTAATCATATCGACCGGGGCGACCTTGGTGTGAACCTATTACTAGCTTGCAATTTGCGAGATCTCTAACACTAACTGAGGCCTCACTAATTCTGTTGAGCTCTAGCAACTCTCCTGACTTGGGATCGATGGGTGTATTCAGATCTACTCTCAAAAATACGGTCTTCCCATCCAGACTCAAATCATCAATTGTTAGAAAATTCATGGCAAAACTCACAAGTCCAGCGAAGCAGAGAAAAGCGGACTATTTTTCGAAACTTCCTCGAGGGGCTATATAAGCTTCACCTTCTATTTTGTTTTCCTAAAAAATCTATACGGCAAACACTGCTGTAAACAGATTAATATGATATTTCATACTTATCATGTTAGACGTAATATTCTCGACTTTCCCATGTCTGCAACCCAAACATCATCGTCGTCATCAACAGCCACGTCAATTGGACTTGATTCCTCGAGTGTATGCTCGACAAATTTCGACTCTATGGGTATGAATTTTAGAACAGAAGAATTGGCGAAGTCCGCGATCCAGATTTTTCCCTGCGAGTTAATCTGAAGGCCAAAGGGCTTCCCTAGAGAAGGCAGTGCGAATTCTTCAAATGTTTCATCAGCGGGATCAAAGACCGCCAATTTCCCTGCACGGTGTTCTGTAACCCAAACGCGCCCATCGCTAGCTACAACTACATCCCAAGGACCTGAATTTGCAGTCGGTAGTTCAAATTCCTCGGGAGCAAGATCTAACTTGTTTGGGTTTATTCGACCAATTCTGTTATTTTCGTATTCGGTGAACCAAATGAATCCTCCTTCATCAATATCAATCCCCATAGGACCTGCAGATGCAGATGGCAGATCTATCATCGTAAAGACCCCTGTTATTGGTACCAGCTTTCCAATTTGTCCTGATCCGTAGGCAGTAAACCAAAGTGCACCATCGGCATCAATGGCTAGTCGCTGCGGTCTAGTGTTTTCGCCGGGTATGTCATGTGTTTCGAAGGTTTCTCCAGATGGATCAAATCTACCGAGTTTTCCGACCCCAGTTTGTCCTGCATCAGTAAACCAAATTCTTCCAGTTGTATCATTTTGCAAATCTACTGGGTAGCCTCCTCCTGGAATTTCATAAAGACTGATCGAGCCTGTCGCTGGCCAAACACGACCAATCGCGCCATTTTGTCCATCAGTAAACCATGCTGTATCTGACTCGTCCGTCGTAATACCCCAAAGCATGGTATTTTGATTCAAGGAATGATCGGTGAATAATCCTCTGTTTACAGCACCTTCACTTTCTTCCTGAGCAAAACCCATGGCAAAGATGGATAATATGAGAACGAGAATGATGTATCCGACCTTCATTAAAGATGGCTTTAAACTAAAATCGATATAAGCCTGCTGCGTGATCACTGGTGTGACCACAAGTTATACCCGTGACACCACGGTATATTCATCATAAACATCACGTAACTCAGCTGAATAGCTAGATGTTTTTCCCTGTTCGACAAGTCAAATAACGAAAGACCCTGGTAACGATCAGAGCGCACCTAATCAGTAAATAGTCATAACTGCAAGGTCATTCTTATCGAGAGGATATCATAGATTACAGGTCTCATCCATTCCATAGATGTCATCATCGTTTCAAAGAGTTAATACGCTCAGAGTGTTTATTTCAACTGAAACATGTCGCTAATAGCTCCAAAGGGACTCCTGCGATCTATAGTACTTGACCAAGCCTCAAAATCACCAGTGACTGGAGTTGATCTCATGAAGGCTGTAGGGAAAGCTAGTGATGGTGTTTGGAGTCCAAGCCCTGGTTCAATTTACTTTCTTCTCTCTGAGCTAGAACGCCAAGGACTCATCACGCGTCTGTCGAGCAGCAATGGTAATCATTATATCGTAACCAAGAAGGGAATTGATGATCTCACTCGTATAAAACAAGAGTCGCTCAAGATGTTGGACAGACAGCTTCTGTTTGCCAATATATTCGCTATGCTTGGTAGCGAATCCAATATCTCTGAAGTCATAGAGTGGGCTCGCAAATTACTACATCTGGAAGCATCTGTACGCCAGAACCTCATTGCAGACATCAGGAGTCTTATAACGGCAAAAGGTTTGACTAACTGAATACTTAACTATGGTAATTTTTTTCTTGCCCTTGTGCATTCATGGTCAAACAAGTAGCCGTAATTAGAGGAGACGGGGCGGGGCCCGAATTAGTCGAAGCAATGCGTGTCGTCTTAGATGCAGCCAAGACAAAGGTGAGGCTGGTCGAATGTGATGCAGGGTTGGAATGGTGGGAAAAGCACGGAGGCGACACCTTCATACCCAGTGAAGCCTGGAAAATATTGGAGAAGTCTGATGCTTGCTTCAAAGGGCCTACGACCACACTCCCAACACCGGGAACACCTAGAAGCGTAGCAGTTAGCCTCCGGCAACGTTTCGAACTATACGCGAACGTGAGGCCCGTCAAAACATTTTCTGGGAGGGCAGGACCTCTGGGTGATGTAGACTTCGTCTGTGTCAGAGAAGGAACAGAAGGCCTCTATAGCGGAATAGAATTCAGGCTAAGTCCTGATGTAGCTGTTGCTATAAGAAAAATTACTCGCCCAGCTTGTGAACGAGTAGCTAAATACGCCTTTAACGAGGCAAAAGACAGAGGGTGGAAAAAGGTCATCGCTATTGGGAAAGGCAATATTCTGAAGGAAACAGATTCTATTTTCTCAGAAGCTGTAAAGAATGTAGGAAAGAGGTTTCCCAAGATACAGATTGAGGAGTACTTAATCGACAACTTTGCCCAACAATTGGTGAAAAACCCTCAAAGATTCAATCGCAACGTCATAGTGAGTACAAACCTCTTCATGGACATTCTCTCCGAAGAAGCTTCAGGACTTGTCGGAAGCATAGGGTGTGTCTATTCTGCCAATATCGGGGATGACTATGCGATGTTTGAACCTGCTCACGGCAGTACACCAAAGTACAAAGGCCAAGACAAAGTTAACCCAACTGCAACAATCCTTTCAGGAGCATGGATGCTCAAATATCTGGGAGAAAAAGAGAATAGCGCCGCTATATTCGAAGCAACAAATGAGGTCATTGCAAAAGGCAAAGATGTTACCTATGATCTTGGAGGTAATGCAAAAACATCACGAATGGCCGCCGCGATAGCATCCCTCGTTAAGAAAAAACTTGGAACATAGCGCTGAGATGACCTGAACGGAAAAGCCTGTACGTGAAAACTTAAAATTACTCAAGAGGACCGTGCTTTCTCACGATCCAATGAGTTTTGCAGAGGATGAAATCAAAAGGGCAGCAGAGCTAAAACCCTGGATAGAATCCAGGATCTCAGATCTAGAATTAGAGATTTCAAAGCTTAGAGAGATGATAGTAGTTGTGGATAGTGTACTTCGACGGACTAGTTTCAGGCCAGCAGGAGACGTCTCAAGTGGCGCTTCGCCTCCACAAGATAAGACTGTACAGTCAACTGCTGTGCGTTCAGATGAAAAAGAAACAAGAGAAATAAGAAGATCCAAAGATGGCTACGTTCTAGCGACCGCCTTCATAACTTCAGAATCTATAGATATAATTCCCTCGAATGAAATTAAACTTTCACCGTCTACGCCACCATTGAAGTCATTCTTTTTGGATAGAATTCTAGAAGGAATGAAGACAAAAGATCTTGAGGCACTATCACGAGGCGTTCTTAAGACTTCACAAGTGATCGATTACCAAATAGATGAAGATGATGATGTCCTAAAGAAGATAACCGTAAGCAATTATCATGAAAAGAGTAGATTGAATGAAATAATCAACACGGCAAGCTGGGCATTCACCAGAATGCTGGAGAAGGAATAGTTGAATCTATCCAGGATCATTCCCTGAAGGGTGGAATGGAATTGAATGATAATCTGCATGACAGCGTCCTGGTCCTTGACTTCGGAGCACAATATGGCCATTTGATAGCTAGGAAAATACGCGAGTGCGGAGTACGTTCAGAGCTAGTCCCTTATGATCTTCCAGAAGCTGAAATTCAGAAAAGAGCACCTAAGGGACTTGTCCTCTCTGGGGGTCCAACTAGCATCTATGATGACGGATCACCTCGCTGCGATCCTGCAATCTTTTCGAGTGGAATTCCCATATTGGGCATCTGCTATGGGCTACAGCTTATCGTTGACTTTTATGGAGGCAAAGTACGAAGATCAGAAAAGCGAGAATATGGCAAGACTGAAATCCACAGGGAACAGTCGTCTGAGCTCTTCAAGGGCCTGGACGATAAAATCGTCTGCTGGATGAGTCATGGCGACACTGCTGAGACTCTTCCCAAGGATTTTGCGATCTTAGCACGAAGCGATAATTCTCCCGCAGCGGCAATTCAGCGTGTTGGTAGCCAAACATACGGCGTTCAGTTCCATCCAGAGGTTTCTCACACACCCCGTGGCCAGGAGATACTCCGCAATTATTTGTTCGAAATATGTCACTGCAATCCTTCATGGAAGATCGAAACCCTCTCAGATCAATTGATCGATGGAATAAAGAAACAAGTTGGCAACGAACGTGTCCTCTGCGCGATGAGTGGCGGCGTTGATTCAGCTACAGTAGCGGTGCTGCTTCATAATGCAATAGGCGAAAAACTAACTTGTATTTTCGTAGACCACGGACTTCTACGAAGTGGAGAAGCTGATCAGGTTACAAAGACATTCTTAGAACAGTTCCAGATCAAATTCCATCGCGTAGATGCAAAGAAACGCTTTCTCAGTAAACTTGAAGGTGTCGACGATCCTGAAAAGAAGCGACTCATAATTGGAGAAGAATTTGCTCGAGTATTCTCAGAAGAGAGCGTCAAACAGGGTCCTTTTGAATGGCTTGCACAGGGCACACTATATCCGGACGTGATCGAGAGTTCAACAACGGGATCTCCTGCATCTAGGATCAAATCTCATCACAATGTTGCGGGCTTGCCTCATTGGTTAGACCTGAAAGTCCTCGAACCACTTCGTGAACTCTACAAGGATGAAGTGAGACGACTTGGATCGCATCTAGGTCTAAGTGACGAGATTATAGGTCGCCATCCTTTCCCTGGTCCCGGACTAGCAGTCAGAATACTGGGCATCATCACGCCAGAGAAATTACGAATTTGTCGCGAGGCTAGTAGAATAGTGGAGGAAGAACTCCGATCTACAGACTTGTACTCTAAAGTATGGCAAGCTTTTGCAATCGTTGGAGACGACAAGGCAGTTGGAGTTTTGGGAGATGCTCGCAGTTATGGATCCATGGTCACCATCAGGATAGTTGAATCTACTGATGCTATGACAGCTGATTGGACTAGACTGCCTCACGACGTCACCGCGAAGATGAGTGATAGGATCACCAATGAAGTCAGTGGGGTGAGCTGGGTAAATTATGCCATCTCTAGTAAACCGCCCTCGACCATAGAACCACAGTAACAAATATCGCAGTTGGAACTGACAAACTGACTTTTTTCAATAAATGTATCAATTACTGTGTTTGACTTTCGGATTCTGAGAATCCTTTAAGATGAATCGGCGTGGTTTGCTTCTCCAACTGTTCGTCTAGACTTCCTGTTCTATACCCAATCAGATCTAGTGTGACATATTTGTAGCCCAAGGAATGCAGCTTCTCTCCTATGACATTCATTAGATGTTCGTCAAAGAGATATTTGCGCTCATTCTTTTCTATTTCAAGTCGTGCGATGCCATCGTGATCGCGAACGCGAAGTTGTCTTATTCCAGAGGTCTCTCTGATGAATCTCTCTGCTTGTGCGACTCTAGACACTCCGATGTTAGTAATTAACTGTCCATAAGGAAAACGCGACGCCAAACAAGCATTTGATGGCCTTTCTGAATTAGGGAGTTCCAAGGCTTTAGCGATAGATCGAATCTCACTCTTACGAAGTCCAACCTCGGCCAAGGGACTACGTACCCCTGCCTCTTTCAGAGCAACAGCGCCAGGTCTATGCGCATTGAGATCATCGGCATTGGTTCCATCTAATATGAGGTCAAAACTTTCCTCGACAGCTATCTTGTTCAGTTCAGACGAAAGCTCACGCCTGCAATGATAACATCGATCAGGTTGGTTTTGGACGATCTTGATGTTAGCTAGATCATCATAGACAATTATTCTATGAGCTATCCCTATCTTCTTCGCGATATCTGTTGCGGCTTCGATTTCCTCGACTGGAGTAGTAGCAGTGTTCGCGGAGACTCCGAGGGCGTTGTCTCCAAGACAAAGATTGGCTACGGCAGCCACCACCGAGCTGTCCACACCACCCGATAAAGCGACTATTGCTCGATGATGACCATTAAACCATTGAACTAATTGTAAGAACTTCCCACGGATATCAGCTTCTAGCGTTCTGCTCACTTGGGACACCAATAATGATTCTTTATGCACCCCAGTGGGTGCGTAATAATCCATGATGACCCCTTGAAGTCTATACTTATGGAGATTTCCCTACGAAATACTGGACATCATGGCATGTTACATATCGCGTGGAATTTCCACGAGCATAAACTTGTTTTTCTTGATGTACCACATTTGCCGCACTGACATGGTGAAGATATTCTTTCGACTACATTTTCACACATTTTGCATATCCTTTAGGTCGGCAAATCCATGATCGAAGTCAAAATACCTGCCATTCTATAAAGTTCCGACATTCCTGGAAATGATGTTAAATAGCAGACTGGGCTAGGTGATATTTGGGCCCTGGTAGTATAGGGGTGTAGCGGTTACCGTACAATTCGGTCCAGTATGTCGCGCTGTCACCGCGATGACCCGGGAGATCGTCACAAAGGCGGTCCGGGAGTCCAAATCCCGGCCAGGGCGCCACCCATCGTCTAATTTCCAACGCTTTCGGTTTCCTATTCTGCTCAAGGAGGGTCCAGCGCGGCGGATTCTTCTCTAGGAATTGTGCAGGATCTCGCCCCCCAGGCACCCTCCAGGCACCTTACAGGGACCCTTACAGGCA
>DAEN01000001.1:1154-4113 GCA_002495315.1 Thaumarchaeota archaeon UBA141 | reverse complement strand
AGGCGACAAGTAGACTGCTGCTAGCCCTACGCCGGCAATACCTAGAACAATGAGGATACCTAAGACTGGTTTGGAGAGCAAATGACACCAAGCAGGCATGCTATTACTTATTATACGTTTTAGGGCGCAAGATAATCCAGAGATGGCCTAACATTGGACGATGGCATAACGGAGTCCAATTCCAATCGAATATTCAACCTTGAATCTCGGACGATCGAACAGGTCCAGAACTCCACCCGCTTTCTCCTAAACTCCTTTCAGGAAAAGGTCGCTGAGCTGAAACTATGCGGTGCTGACATAAAACAAGTATTGCGCTTTGGCGTTGACTACGGTGCTGCATGCTCTACAGCCAAAGAATTCTTCGGGAGCGACCGAGTTGAGTATATTGCCATAGACGGAACAGACTCTATCGATCAACGGCTTGATCTGTTAGTTTTCTATGTCGGTGCCTTCGGTTATTCAGGAAGTGCAAGATTTCTAGAAAACGAAGTTGTCATAGATGAACCTCGCTCGATGAAAGGGGAGCTTTCTATTTCAGCTGCTGTACCGCTTTCTGAAGAGGATGCTGCCGAGGTCTTTGGCCAAAAGACAGAATCCGGGTTGGAAATAGACGTCAAGAGGCTTCCTGGTGCGCTTATGCACCTAGCCGAATATTACTTGGCATACAAGGCAGCGGTAACAGATGATACAGTCAAGATCGTATTGCTTGATAGGACTCTGGCTGGAGATGTCGGTCACCACAGCTGGGCGACCAGAGAATTGGTTCAACACCATCTTTCAATCTTGGAGGGAATGGAGACACCATATGGTGTTGTTGAGAACTTCGATCTGCAGCTTTGCAGAATACTGCTACCCAATGACGATCTGAAAATTCCTGCGCCCAGGAGTCATCTCCTCAAGTATGCTGCAGTAGCACATATCCTGGATGGAAAGCAACTGAACATAGGACAAGTCATCGCAGGATTAGGTGCCAACCAGAATCGCATGGAAAGACTGCGGATGCACTTTGGAGAACTGGAGAATGAGTACAACATATTTGAACAGGTCTTCAACTACAAACTAAAGGACAAAGTATCCAAGTACTGGGATAGAGTCCTAGCCGCTGCCATAGCTGTAGCCGACCACATTTTCGATCCACGTGACAAACATCCACTCCGTTTCAGGAAGAAGGCCGAGGAATACTGGATAACGGCCGATGACATCGACTTCATCACGTTGATATTTGCATATGCGCTCACGAGAAGAGCATGGACAACCAACTTACTGCTGATTGGTCTGATAAAAGATACAGGAGCAAGAGAACTAGTCAAGACAGTGATACCTCTCTTGAAAATGTCCGGTAAACTGAAGCTAGAACATAGCTTTCCACACTTTGACAGCGACAAGATGCTCCTTCAGACCAATAGTGTAGTCAACGCTGAATATACCCCCACTCCTTGGCATAGCGTGGAGACCGACGCAGCATTCAAGACCATGTCACCCGTGGAAGACGCAAGTATGCCAAAGGGCAAGGCTAGGGTGAATGGTTCATTCAAGAACATCATCTATCCAGAGAGGAGTTATGTGAAGGCCTACATCCAGCTCTGGAGCAGCGAGAAGAATCCCGCTGTGCGAAGCCACGTCTTCAGCTACGATAGACCGGCTTATCCGACCTACGATCACTGGGATGAAATTCTGCTCTACAACATGGATTCCAAGGTTGATGAGAAAATAAGTCCAATCATACATTTTGACCGCGGATCAGAGATGACCAACCTATCCATGGCGATTTTGTATATGATGAGTAAAGAAGTAGTACCTGAGGCAATAGGTCACAACTATCCACTATTTCTTGCTGATAAGAAAGCTAAAACTATTCTCAGTCAACATCGACAGGCATATCTTGGTGCAGTAGCCCTTGAGATGAATAGATCTGACCTGGACCAAGAAGTTCTCTTCTCAAATAGATTCAGAGACTATAGGGCAAAGATAGAGGCGCAGAGGAAGAAATAGATGAAGATATTCGATGACTTGGACGGCGAATTTCAGGCTCGACTTAGAGAAGTAGTTAGCACAACTAGATCTACCGCTGAAGGAAACTCCACAATAACCTTCAGAACCGCCAGAATAGAATGCGATTACACACCAAGGGTGATTAAGAGGATCACACCGGGTCAGCTTGCCGCCATACCCAACGTCCAGACAATTGGTGTCAACAACACGTATTCAGTCTATGAATTCGCAGATGTTTATCCAATGCATTATTCGATGCTGACGTTGGATAGATCTCAACCAGCCGCCATAAGGAAGGAGTTCATGGAGATGATCCAAGATGAATGGAACACGGGCTCCAAAAGTACATGGATAGAAATAGTGGCTGCGCCAACAGGCTACACGCTCAAGGAAGACAGCGGCACCATGTCCTTTGTGAAGAAACCCTATGCGCCACTTACTGGAAGTGAAGTTAAGCTGCTGAGCAAGGAATCAGTCCAACAGTTGATCTGCCACATTCCCAATGGAGATGCGGAGCCATATGCATTCGGAAACCTTCTCGGAGTCATAGATGAGACCCTTCCCTTCACTGTTGATATAGAAAAGCTGATCCACTATCACGTAGGACTCTTCGCCTTCACAGGCTCCGGGAAATCAAATATGACAGCTATGGTAGTGAGAAAGGCACTGCAGGTAGTTCCGGACTTGAAGATCGTGATATTCGATCTTTCATCAGAATATGGCATTCACATAGTAGACGTCCTGGAAAAGTATCCTAGTAGAGTCGTATTCACAGACTCCTTCGCAGACGTAGAGAACCCATCTAGAGAGTACTTCAGACGCCACGCTAGCCCCGAACCATTGGTAGACTTTGAGGATGAATTTGTAGCTAAGATCTCCAACTTGTTTGTAAGTGGCAAAGTCAAGTTCGTCGAAATGCCGATTGCTGGACAAGAGGGCATTGCTATGTTCAGTACTTATGGCGGGA
>DAEN01000001.1:0-810 GCA_002495315.1 Thaumarchaeota archaeon UBA141 | reverse complement strand
AGTTCTATCGAACACCTTGAATGACAAGTATGGCGCAGTGCAAGGGAAACTCCTCGTCCCCGAAATCATCAAGACAATGCAGGAATTCATGAAGAATCAGAAGCTAGATCGCGAAGCGCCATTTGATTCAAGAACGGCGCAGCTCGTTCGCGCGGTGGAACCGATCGTCGAGAAGCTTCCCGGAAACAGTTCGCTGAAGAAGGTCTTTGAGAGCCTGACCACAGTAGTGGAGATGAATTCAGGTAACGAAGAAAAAGACGAAACAGCCAATAGCTACACATGGCAGAATCTCGTCGACGAGATACTTTCAACTGACGAGTCCTCACCGCGAGTGTTTGTAGTAAATCTACCAGAAGCCGAGGATGCCAGACTCCAGACTGCGGCCGTGATAAAGAGCGTCTTCGGCAAGAGGAAAAGAAATTTCACCCTCACACCCAGAGTCCTCTTCGTCATAGATGAAGCACAGGAGTTCATGCCGTCTTCACGTGACTCTAGGAAAGACGATGGCACGGATCAGGCCAGCAAGACTGTCGAGAGACTACTGAGACATGGCAGGAAGTATCACCTGCACGCCTGGATAAGTACTCAAAGGATCGCAAACCTGAACACAAACGCGCTACAGCAACTGCATAGCTATTTTGTATCCACACTTCCCAGACCTTATGACAGACAGCTGATTTCAGATACATTTGCGATAGATGACGCATTCATGGATCGGACTCTTGCCTTTCAAAATGGAGATTGGTTGCTCACCAGCTTCAAAGCCACCGCTACACAGAACATACCTGTTTTCTTCCACGCAGAAAACAA
>DAEN01000020.1 GCA_002495315.1 Thaumarchaeota archaeon UBA141 | reverse complement strand
TTGGGTTTGGGCTTACTAGTAAGCTGATTGCACCCAGATTGGAGATTTCAACAAACCTAACACTGAATTATTGCGAATATCTATCGGCGCTCTGATGTAGGTGATTCTTCTACTTGTATGTCAAACCATTTGCTGGTCATTTGAATAGCTCTGGATGTATCAGTTCCGCCATCTTCAGAAGGCTATTCGCAATTCTAGGATTGGGCGAGCCTTCCTGTGGGTCCATCAAATAGACTCTGTTGTTTTTAACAGCGTTGATTATGTCCCAACCCGGCCGGTTCGTTATCACCTCGAGCCCAATTTTTTGGTCGTTGAACGAGATTATGATGTCTGGGTTTCTGCTAATTACAGGTTCGGCGCCTATTTGAGCTGAGCCTTTTGGGAGGTCAGAAAAGATGTTAATTCCTCCTGCCCTATTGATCATTTCGTCTTGAATAGACCCGGGTCCAACAGTGAATATTGGGTCATGCCAGTTCTCGATGTAGACTTTGGGCTTCGGAGCCTCGGCTGTCTTTAATTCAACAGACTCTATGATCTTTCTCATTTCTTGGACTATCTCTTCGGCTCTCTCTGTCTCATCCATCATACGACCCACTAGCAAGATATTTTCTATGACACCTTCGATATCAAGAGGATTGATGCCCACGATCTCATAGCCTAGCCCTTGAAGACGTTTCATCGGCTTGGATGAGACTTGGGACTGACCGTTGGCCAATATTATATCCGGATCTAGGCTGACGATCCTTTCTATTGATGGATCGTAGCCGCCGCCCACGGTTGCGACTGTGGCATCTCTGACTCTTTCGACCAGCTCTGGCGGAAATTCGTCGAACCTGCTCACTCCTACGATCTTTTCGCCTGCTCCTACGGCATATACTATCTGCGTGTTGGTCGGAACAAGGGTGACTATCTTCATGGGCGGTCCAGATAGTTTCACTTCCCTTCCGAGGTCATCAGTAAAGACGAATGGATACGTTGTTGATTCTTGTTCAGGTGCAGGGGGGAGCGAGGGAAGCGCTAAGAGTGTTGCACTCAGCAAGACCATTAGACCGAGGATAGAGATTACCTCGAGTCTTTTCAGAACAAACGCCTCTAGTGATAATCAAGTCAGTATCTGAGTGGGTGTAAAAAGCGTTTGACTCGAGGGCGAAACTGTGGTCGTATGGGTAATTGAATATATTCGATAGCTCACTATGTCCATATCCAGCGGTGTGCAAGAGGAGGTTGCAGTGGAGATTGAAACAAATAGGCCGTTAACGAGAAAAAACAAGCGACGTTCAACGTGTATTACATTCTATACATGTTGAGACTACGAACTCCTATATGTTAACGACTAGGACGTTATAGTGCATGCTCGGCGAGATAATAGCAATAATCTCGGGATCTCTCTGGGCTGCAAATCATGTAGCGACTAGAAAAGGTCTATCTGAGGGTGGATCGACAATGGCTGCAGTCTACATCGGCCTATCGACTAACGTTATGATACTTTGGCCTGTTGCTCTTTTCTTCACGGACCTATCCCAAGTTGGTCCTCTTGGTTTGGGTTTCCTCGTTATAGCTGGCATATTTGGAAGCTTGCTCGGCAGGCTCATGAGAGCTGTGTCCATTGGGAAGCTGGGCGTTGCCGGTTCTGAGCCCATTATTTCTTCATCTCCACTTTTTGCTGCTCTCATAGCGACGACAATGAGAGCGGAAGAAATGACACTTGTCATAGCCATTGGCACGCTCCTAATTGTCTTTGGAGTTGTAATGACTTCGGAGGGTCAGTGGAGGATCAATAAGATCGGTGTGGTGGCTTCCCTGGCAACCGCTATTTTCTTTGCATTTGGAGAGAACTTTAGGAAATTGGGGATCGACGAGGTCGGGTCACCAACCTTTTCAGCTGTCATCGCCGCCTCCGTTGGTTTCACAGCGTCGATCATTTACTTTAAGGGAAGAAATCCATTCCGAACTGCTAGTGGTTCATCGAAAAAGGCATTCCTGTATGGTGGATTTGCCACTACCGGAGCACTCTTGACAGCTTTCACCGCCCTGAGCCTTGCCGATGTGGTAGTGGTCGTTCCCCTCTTCAGTACTTCATCTCTCTTCGCCCTGCTTTTTGCTCGAATTTTTCTTAGACGGGAAGAAAAGATCACACTCAGAATAGTAATGTCTGTTCTATTGGTGATATCTGGGACTGTCCTCATTGTAGCACGGTAGGAAATCCACTGTAGAATGCATCTATCTATGATTTCTTCTCATTCAGAACTGGATCTATAAGGCCTCGACTAGCTAATTGTTCAATTATTCTAAGATCTACCGTATTCAGACATGGCGGTCGAAAGTAACCACTTTCCATGGGAGTAATAGCTTCTGGTCTGTAGATGCTATGGGTTATGATGATGGAATTCAAGCAGCTGCAACTTGCGGATTCGCGTAACCCCTGAGTTCATCTAGTGACGAGAACTTGTTCTCTTTTAGCAAGTTGACAAGTTCAGAGTTAATTTGCTTCGCATATGACCATCCCTCGTAGATCATGCCTGTTACACTCTCAACTGTTGTTGCACCTGCCTTTATTGCTTCGAAAGCATCCTTTCCTCGGAAGATTCCGCCGAGAGCTTTGATTGGGACTTTGCCATTTGTTTGATCCCATACGTCGTGGATATTGCGAAGAGTATTGTGAAAGATCGCTCTGCCAGTGAGATTTCCTGCTCCGAGAGAAAGCTTTGGTTCCTTTACGGACATCGAGCCCGGTAGAGTAATCCCATCCACGTCATGTTTCATACACATTCGAATGAGTTCAAAACGGTTTTCCCTCTCTTTCTCGTTGTGGTAATTCCTAATCTTAACGAGTATGGGTTTGGACTTCTTTGGCTTCAACTGCGTCAGGATCTGGTCAAATGTCTCCTCTTCAATAGGGTTACAGCCTTCGTATTTCTCGTTGGGACAGATTAGTCCGATTTCCACCGCGTCGACAAGCGGCTGTACAGCTTTGAATCCATTCAGATATCCATCAATGTCGAAATCTTGCACATTTGCAATTATTGGGGTCTTTCGATTGGTATATTGCATCAGTCCTTTCAAGGCATAATCTATGCCCTTGCTTGGTATCCCGGTACAATTGACTAGCGACTCCTTTTCTGGATATCGAACATACATGGGTTTTGGATTATCATCTCGAGCCCCATATACAATTGATCCAGAAACGGCATATCCAAATCCCAACTCCATCATAGTTCCAATCATCTCACAGTATTTGTCGAAGCCAGCAGCCAAACCTACTGGATTCTTCAGGGGTATTCCTGCGAAGTTAGTCCTCAACATCTCTTCTTCTTTTACATGCATGAATGATGAGACAGGGCGCCAGAGGCTTCTTCGCTTCAAAAAGAACTTCGAGACCTCTTGAGCACGCTCAGGCTTCATCTTGAAAAGTACTGGCCGAAACAACGACTTGTACATTGCCGTTCGTTGATATCGATCTTGACTTTATTGATTAAAGGTTTTATCGGCCAGAGTCTCTCATAGACTTCTACGTTTCAACTAACGTTTTCAAGGGCTAGATAATATGAGTGGAGTTCTAATCTAACCTATTATAATTTCAGCCTATCCAGGCCATTTTCTTTGACAAATATGGCGATTCTGTTCTTTTCCTGCTCATTCAGAGGAGTAGAAGGTCTCCTTGGCAATCCAACCTCTAGTCCAAGCTGATTGAGAATCTCCTTGAAGAATGCAACCCTCGGCCTTTGAAGTAGCTCTTCAGGAGGGGTCATGGAAATAGTCCTTTGCAGTTCAACAGCCTTTTCCATATGATGGTCTCGATACGCATGGTATAGATCGGCTCCAATTCTCGAATAGCCTACTGGCATGATACTTCCGTGGCCCCCGAGCTCAAGCGTGGGGAGCAAAAGATCGCCTCTTACAAGAATTGTCACTTTGTCGGCTAAGCTCATGCAAAGCCGCGAAATCTCTTGATAGTCTGCGGACGATTCTTCCATCCCAACCACATTGTCCAGTTCGAAAATCTTTACCAGTGCTTCGATGGGGAGATGGGTACTCAGCGTTGTCGTGTTGTAGAGAACGATGGGAAGATCAACAGCTCGACTCAACTCGATATAGAATTCAATTGCTTCTTGTACCGTTGGAGGTGCCAAAGCTCTCTTTACGGCTACTCCATAGGGAGGCATAACTACAATGGCGTCTGCGCCGATGTCGTTGGCCTGCCGAGCCAATTGGATAGCACCGTGAGTGGATGTTCCTGACGCTCCCACCAGTACGGGGACTTTGCCATTCGCAGAATCGACAACAGCTTTCATGCACAAGACCTTCTCTTCCTGAGTCAAGCGGACGGTTTCCTGAACTTCCGCGGCAGCCACCATTACGGCAGTAGAGCCACAGCGCTCAATTGCAAATAGCGTTTCTTCCTTTAAGGCTTGGACGTTTACAGTTTCATCGTTTGTAAAAGGCGTTAATAGGCCTGAAATCACCCCTTCAATCTTCATTGTTCTTTGAGCTCTAGTTTGCAAGGTGGAATCCACATTGTACAAAGCGATTTAATATCTCTGTACTGCGGTGAACGCATCTGCCTGAGTATTAGTTTACGACGACTTTCTCCAATCAAATAGTTACCGGATGTTTGGGTATATGCTAAATACTACACGTTGGTATTGATGTATTTGATGTCTAAATATCGTGGCCCATCAAATCTGCCTAGTTTCGTTCAAAGCGGGATGAAGTGGTTTGCACCTGTAGTCGTCATAGCCATAGTCTTAGCACTCGCTGTCTTCCCCGGCTTCCATACTGTCCCTGCTGGCCATCGTGGAGTCATTCTAGAATTCGGTGGTAAACCCATTGGTACTGCAGACGAGGGTCTATACGTCTACTTTCCCTACTGGAGGCAAGATGTAGTAGATATGACAGTGCAGTCGATGAAGTTCGAGGCCTCCGACATCTTGGCAGCCTCTGCAGACTTGCAAGTCGTCACCACTAACATCGCAGTGAACTACCATCTGGACAAATCGCAGGTATTGGAAATCTACCGGACCCTCAACCTAGCATGGGAGGATAGAGTCATGAAACCAAACATTGAGGAGGTCGTCAAAGCAATCAGTGCGGAGTTTAGTGCTGAACAACTGATCACTGAGAGGCCGCTTGTGAAGCAGAGGATAACTGATGGTTTCAAGGAAAGAATCTCTGTATATGGAATGATCATCGAGACGGTCTCCATAACTGACTTCCAGTTCTCTCCAGCCTTCGCGTCCGCTATTGAGGCCAAGGTGACTGCGGAGCAAGAGGCCTTACGGGAGGTTCGCAATCTAGAGAAGATCAAAGTCCAGGCTCAACAGGTAGTCGCAGAAGCCGAAGGTACCGCCATCGCAGAAGTAACTAGGGCTAACGGGACCGCCAAAGCAATGGTTATCGAAGCTCAAGCTGAAGCTGAGGCACTCCGACTAGTAAAGGCAGAGCTAACTCCTCTACTAACTCAACTCAAATCTGTGGAGAAGTGGGACGGCGTGCTTCCGGATATCCTCCTAAGTGGAGGGGGAAAGCAGGATATCCCATTCATCATAGACGCTAGCCAACTCCTAGGCGAAAACGACCAAAAAGAAGCAGGAGGGTAATTCGGACCGTGATGGTCCTAAACTCTCCTATCTTCAATTTTTTTATCCTTTCACGAAGGAAGAAGAGGGAAGAACCCATAACCCAAGGTCAGGTAATGGCAAAGCTAATCGTAATTACAGTTCTCTCATTAGTGGCACTGATTGTCTTTACGTTTCTTCTGGTGAGGGCCTTCAAATTCTACGGTTTCATTTTTCTTGCTGTTGGATTGATAGTTGTAGGATACTTCTTGTATCGATTATTTGAGACTTCATGGAAGGGGTACCAAAGTAGCGACGATCCCGATTTCCAGAGGGATCATAGATATTGGACAATGGTTGATGTAGTACGTGAGAACATTAAGAGGGAACTGCTAGATTGTGCTCGTTTCGTCGACACAAGCGTTTCGGGCAAGTAATTCCAATCTAGAAACCTGATGGTTTGAGGAGACCGTCCTTTACAAACTCCATATTGTTGATATCTATTCCTCCAAAGATGAAATAAGATACACCCAGATCGACGTATTTACGGGTCTGGGAAGCAAATTGTTCCGGAGAGCCGAGAAATACTGCAGAAAGGATTTTCTCTACTGGTACGTTCCTTCTCTTGGCCATTTCCTTGGCCCTATCGATCGCTTTATCTTCATTTTCGCCGCTTATCACATTTCCAACAACTGAACGTTCTAGGCTGTGTGGATCCCTCCCGATCTTCCGGCACTCCTCTTCGAGTTCAGCGTTCTTAATTTTGAATTGCTCGGGTCCAGCGTTGAATCCTCTGAAATTCCACCTATCTGCTAGTGCTGCGATAACACCGAGCAATTTCTTCCCTTCTCCACCAATTGTTATGGGGGGATGTGGACTCTGTACGGGTTTAGGGGCACAAATGGCATTTGATATCGTATAATGCTTGCCTTCAAAGCTAGGATTTTCTTCGGTCCACATTGCCTTTATGATCTGTAGTGCCTCTCCCATCTGCTCTATTCGAATAGAGGCTTTTGGGAATTGATATCCATAAGCTCTGTATTCTTCTTCATACCAGCCAGCACCAAAGCCAAACTCGAGTCGTCCGTCTGAAATATTATCTATGGTGGCGGATATCTTTGCCAGTAATGAAGGATGCCGATATGAATTGCAGAGGACTAGGGCTCCTATCCTGATCTTGGAAGTTGTGGCAGCTAGTGCAGACATGAGACTTGTCACTTCCAGGAAGTCTCGGTTACTGGCTTGTGGAAAGGAGAAGAAGTGATCTACTAGCCAAATACTATCAAATCCGAGCTCTTCGGCCTTCAGGACGGTTTGTTTGACGGAGTGGTAATCGGGGCCATCTCTATGAACAAAGATTCCGAACTTTGTCAATTGAAATTGTCCAGTAGTTGCCCATATTTAAGAAACAAAACTGCATCGTAGCTTTACTTCTACGAAACTTCATGGACTGGATGGGATCTTGAATAATGCAAGAGCGAGACAGGGGAAATTGTAATTGAGAACTCAGCAGAAAATTGTTATCTTGTCTTCCAAGCACGCTCTTGTAAATCCTTTGCCGGCGCCCACTATCGGTAAAAAGTCAAGAATGTTCATCAAGTCTTTCCCTTGACCGGAATCTCTTCAAGTGGAGATCTTCCATACTTAATTGCATTCGTGATTTCTTCCAGGCTAGCATATTGTCCAAGCTTGTGTTGAATGACAATGCCTTCACTATTCAGAACAAAAGTAGTGGGCATGATTGTCACACCGAAGGCTCGCGCCAGACTGTCTGATGGATCCAGAAGGATCGGATATGTAATTCTTAGATTGTTTTTTAAGAAATCTAGTTGCTTTTCAATTGTCTCTGCCCTGTTCACACCCAAGACCGCCACATTCTCATTCTCAAAGGCTCGTTGGAGATCAGGCATTTCGTTCACACAGAATGTACACCAGGTTGCCCAAAAATTCACCAATACTGGCATTCCTCGAAAATCGGTTAGAGACAACTCTTTCCCATCCAGCGTGTTTAACGTGAAGTTTGGAAGTCGTTCTCCGATCTGAGTTCCTGTAGAAGAATTGGCAATATCTGATGAAGAAGATGTTGTTTCAATGGGTGAGGTGGACAAGGGGTTTTCAATACCTACGATCGCTATGATTACTATTGACACTACTACTGCTAGTCCGAATGTTCTTTTCCAGTTCTTGGTCGTTGAAGACAAGTTGTGGTCTCATCTATCTAGGAATGAGTACAGCTAGTCCTGAAGGTAGAAATGCTAAGAGTCTAACAAAACTGTTAGTGAATATCAAGACGCCTAGGCCGATAAGAATCATTCCAGAGACCTGGGTTACGATAATAAAACGCGTCTTGTTTTTGGAAATGAATCCTGAGACTTGCTGAGTGAAGAACCCGGTCAGCAGGAATGGAACACCAAGGCCCATTGAGTATATTGCCAAAAGAAGACCTCCCGTAACTGCTGACCCACTCGTCCCTGCAAGGACCAAAATACTGGCAAGAATAGGACCAAAACAAGGTGTCCAACCAACACCAAAAGCAGCTCCTACTATTGCGGAATTCGCTATACCTGTTCCACTTCGCCCTTTAGGACTCGGAGTGTTCAGCTTGAGACTTCGTGCAAAGAGCGGGATCTCATAGAGGCCTGTAGTATGGATGCCGAAGAGTATTATGAGCGATCCGCCTATTCTATTGAACCAGATCTGAAACCCGGGCTCAATAAAACCAAAGACTCCTGCTATGACAAAACCCAAAATGATGAAAATCATGGAGAATGCAAGAGTGAAAGAGACTGAATTGAGAAACACTCTTCGTCGAAGACTGTTCCTATGGTTTGATGAAAGTTCCCTGATACTGGTGCCAGAGATGCTTGCTAGGTATCCAGGAATGACAGGAAGAACACAGGGTGAAAAAAAGGAAAGGATTCCACCTGCGAAGGCTACGGAAAACGCAATCTCCTGGGCCAAACTCTGATAGGTCTATCTTGGGATTCTTTATCATATAATAGGTTAGTCAAACACATCATATATTCTCTATTAAGCAGTTAATCTATTTGGATGAGATTCTGTAGTTCTAAATTCATACAGGTGGAGGATATGGGGGAATTATTCTCTTTCCTGGTACAAACCCTTGCTCAGGTGAACTTGGAGGTGATTGGTAACTAGAATCTCTTGATTGAAAGACGACCCGTACTCAAATAAAGTGAGTTACATGAAGACGCTTTAAAGCGACAGGTTTCATGATTGATTTGACTGAAGTAAATGAATAATATTGAGCTTGTCGAAGTGCTGACTCCTGACGGCCTTGATCTTGACGGTCTTCTCTTTAAGCCCACAAAGATCAAGAACCCTGAGAGCGCTGTCCTGATGGTACATGGAGTTGGATGGAACTTTTACCGTGGATTGATGAGGAAGATGGCTGAAAGACTAGCCAACCGCGGATTCGCGACCTTGAGCATTAACACCCGCGGACACGACTGGCTAGCGCGAGGAGGATCAGGCCGTGATTTTGTAGGTGCTGCATTTGAAACGATAGAAGAGTCCACATTTGATCTCGATGGCTTTATTGAAGATCTGGAGGCAAAGGGTTTCACACGACTAGCTCTAATTGGCCATAGTCTTGGCGCTGTCAAAGTATTGAAATATCAAGCAGAACATCCGCGACCTTCTGTAAAGACGGTAATCTCAGTATCGAGTCCCGATCTGAGTTCGGGTAATCTGTTGGGGAAAGCTGAGCTGAACCTGGATTATGAAGCAGCTGAACGGTTGATGAAGAATGGAGAAAACGAATCTCTCATTCGAGGGAAATTTGCGTCTGATATGGATGTTTATTTTTCTGCCAAAACCATCGTGAACAAATATGGGCCAGAAGGTAGAGGCGATGTCAGGAAGTTCATTTCGCGGATTAACTTGCCGACCCTGATTACGACCGGATCTGAAGAGAAGAAAATTAGCGAGTATGGTGTGCGACTGACTGAGATAGCAAAATCAACTGTCCTTACGAGGACTGAGATCGAAGGAGCAGATCACTTTTACAAGGGAAAGGAAGACCAATTGGAGCTGATTTTATACGAATGGTTGAGAAAACACCTCAGTACAGACTAAAGAATCTAAGACCTATTGGTTAGACAGGCTGAATCTCAGGGCTTCGGTTATATGTCCAACTTCTACGACCCTGAGTCCCCATCTTTCTGATGCGAAATCTCTAAAGTCTACACTTGTCGGCTCCAAAGTAGTTATCGAAAAGCCAGGGAGTATGGTCCTCTTGACTTCGCGGAACACTGTCTGTTCAACTTGTCCTGATGGAATGAGAAAAATATTGGCTCCTGCAGTTGATGCTGCCTCAGCTTTTGATGGTATGCCACCAACTGGCCCGATCCGCCCTCCTGATTCTACCGTGCCAGTTATCATGACGTCAGGGCGCACTTCTTTCCCTTCTAACGCAGCCACCATGATCACAGCAAGTGCTGCACCTGCGCTGGGTCCGTCTACTGCCTCTACTACTTCAGAAGCCTTGATTGATACTACTATGTCTCTGTCTGCCAGAGTGAAGCCAGTGACGTTCTCTGCGACAGCTGCAGCTAGTCGCACAGACGATTGTATGTCAAAACCAGTTCGGGGTTCAGTATTGATGAGTACTTCTCCTGTACCCGGCCTAATCTCTACAGTGATAAACAGGGGAACGCCAACGAAGCCTCCAAGAGGTCCTTTGCTCCTTACCGACGGAGCTATCATCTGGCGCTGTATGATGTCGCTTGGAAGGCTAACTCCAGCCTCATCTCGTTTTAGGAGTTTCTGCCGAAGATTCTGAATTTCCTCGGAATATGATTTTGCGAGCTGTTCGTTGAAGTCTAGTCTAGTCACGAGATTGTTTATTCTATCCTGAGAATCACTTATTCCATCTTCCAGGATCCCAATGGTTTCCTCTGCGTCATCGAGTTGTGTCTGCAGGAGCTCCACGGTGGAAAATTGAAACGCTGCGGTAAGAGCAGAAATGGCGAAGAGGAAGACTAGTATTATGACAAAGCCCTGGGTCCTTCTGCTATTCTTCTCAGTCGTCAACTGAACTCTCCTACCTCTGCACTCCATAAACAAATCTCATATATGGGCTTCACTACAGAGAGTATGTAATTTGGTCGATACAGCGATAATTATCAGCTGGGTGATAATCGCCGGCGGGAGCTTCGCCCTGGAGCTGATGATGCCTCAATTCTATCTTCTTTGGTTCGGTATTGGCGCGGTTGCTGCTCTTGCTGCTCACTTCTTGGGTGTGGCATATGGATTTCAATGGATTCTATTCGTTGTCATCTCTGGATTGGGCCTCTTCTTAACACGTCGTTTCGCCGGGGCTGTACTAACAGGAGAGACCAAGAAGTCGGTAGTATACGAACTAATTGGTCAGACAATGAAAGTGACAAGAAGAGTGGACAATATCGAGGGTACTGGCCAAGTCCAAGCTGGTGGGGACTTGTGGCGAGCGATATCTGAGGATGGTTCTGTACTGGAAGTTGGAGCGCTAGCAAAGGCTATTAGGGTAGAAGGGACCGCAATAGTCGTAAGGTTAAATGAATCCGCGACATAGTGAGGTCACGCTATCTTGATCCCACAAATGCTACAGGAAGGCGGAGGAATAGGCACGATCCTAGTCGCAGGGATTTTCCTCCTTGTCCTCTTGATGATAGCAGGCAAGATTGTCAGAATAATTTCCCCATATGAAAGGGGTGTAGTTGAACGTCTTGGCCAATTCCAAAGAATAGCTGAACCTGGTATGACCATTCTGCTTCCTTTCATAGAATCTCTGAGGAAGGTCGACATGCGGGAGGTTGTCATTGACGTCGACCCTCAAGAAGTCATTACAAGGGATAATGTCGGAGTCACTGTAGATGCTGTAATCTACTATCTTGTGATGGATCCAAAACGCGTACTGTATAATATAGCGAACTTTCGCGAAGCGGCCACAAAACTGGCCCAGACTAACTTGAGGGATGTTGTTGGCGGACTGACATTGGATGAGACTCTTACTTCTCGCGAGATGATCAACGCTAAGCTTCGGGAGATTCTAGATCAAGCTACTGATGCCTGGGGAGTAAGAGTTGGGCGAGTCGAACTCAAGAGGATCGATCCCCCAAGGGATATCAACGAAGCTATGTCTCGGCAGATGAAGGCTGAGCGAGATCGAAGGGCTGTAATTTTGGAGGCGCAGGGGCAGAGGGATGCTGCTGTGAATATCGCCGAAGGGGAGAAAAAGGCACGTATTCTCAAAGCCCAAGGGGAAGCACAAGCTACTGTGACTGTAGCTGAGGCTACCCGAAAACAAGAGATTCTTATTGCCGAGGGTAAAGCTAAAGCCATAGAAAACATCTTCAGCTCGATACACACCGGCAAACCAGATTCAGAGCTGCTTACATACCAATATCTGCAGGCACTTGAGAAGATGGCCGATGGTCAGGCTACAAAGATCGTCGTACCATACGAAGTAGGAACTCTGATGGGATTGGCTTCATCTCTGGGTGAGGTCTTGAAGAGTCCTTCAACAAGTGCGAAGATCGAGGCCACCAAGAAGAGCGAAGCTGCTAGGAAGATCCCAACCCAAAAGAAACCTGAAAAATAGTTTGTCATTATTCCTCATCGACGCAGTACTGACAGTTCCTGCGCCTCTCTAGAGGAAATGATATGTGGACTAATTTTTCTCCTTCTTACTTCCTATGATGTCTTCTACTGAGCAGGGCAGAGTCTAGTAGCCATACTATCTCTATTGAACGGCAAAAGTGAAGATGTTTATCCAGTTACCACTAAGATGGAACCAAGAACGACTGTTATTCCTGCTATCACTATCGAGGACGAGACATGTTCCACTTTCTTCAAAAAGATCCACGAGAATAATAGCTGATAGAGTGGACTGGTACTAAGCAAAGGCTGGACTATCACTACTCGTTCGAGGAACAACGCGCTGAAGATAAATATCAAACTGACACTCGAGAAGATGGCTGTCGCATAAGTGAATCTGTTCCAACTTCTAGGATGATCGATAGTTTGATTGGTTGCTGACGCCAGAATGGCATAAGATATGGTAGCTACGGTTGCTCCAATGGCCGCTCCCAGAAGGGGGGAGCTTGCAGCTTCAACGCCGATCTTACGGGCTACGCTTGCTCCCCCAAAGGTGACTGCAGATATTAATGCCATGGTGACTCCAGCCTTGGATAACTGTGTCTTGCCCTCTCCTAGCGAGAGAATTATTACTCCTGCGACAACGGCCAGCGTCCCAATTCCGATTTGGACTGTGATGACCTCTCCAAGGACAGCCGCCGCAATGACTGCACTGAATAGTGCAGATGTACCACCTATTGGAGCAGCAGGTGCTACACCCATCTTGTCTACTGCCATAAACCTGAAAAATCTCGCAGAGGTAGGCGCCATCAACCCTGCGACAATTAGTACGACGATTGTGTTGAGACTTACCATATGTGGGGGTGCCAGAAATATCACTGCTGGCACGAAGATTATGGCAGCAGGTGCTACTGACGCAATGGTCACGGTTAGGGAACTGGTAGTTTGGAGAGCCTTCTTGAGCGCAATCAAGGTTAACGCAAAGCTAAGCGCGGCTAGGACTGCGAGTATTCCTCCGATCAATTCCCAATGTGATTCTCTGACCCCTTTTTGAACTTGTAATGTTTTCTCCCTATTACACAAATTTATGATGATAAGCTGCTTCTTTCACTATTGGGAACTGACCATCTATTGTGATTCTTAAAACTAATACTGCGATATTATTCTGGAACAAATAGAATATATAATGCAATGTTCTAAATAAAGCTAGATAAATATATTCAGAACACTTTTAAGCTTCATGACTGACGATGTCTATATTTGTCAAACATTCAGATGAAAGATTCATTGATCGGTAGCTCAGTCTCCCGTGTAGATGCATTTCAAAAGGTTACGGGTAATGCACCTTACATCAATGATTACAACGTACCTTCGTCTCTTCACGCAAAGGTTCTCAGGAGTCCATATGCACACGCGAAGATAGTTTCGGTAGATACTACCATGGCAGCCAAACTTCCTGGAGTCAAGGCGATAATTACCGGCAAGGATTGTGGCGGAGGCCTCTACGGGATGGGTATCTACGATACACCTGTACTTGCTCTAGACCGAGTTCTCTACATCGGTGAACCGGTCGCTGCTGTGGCAGCTACCAGCATGGATGCAGCTGAAGAAGCCTTAGAGAAAATTCACGTGGAGTATAGGGAGTTGCCTGTACTTCTTGACCCTGAAGACGCGATGAGGGTAGAACCTCCACTAAGAGTTCATCAGGACTATTCGGTATATGGGCGGCCTACTATTCATGCTGCGAACCCTCATCCAGATAGGCCTAACGTCGCTAACTACGTAATTGTGGAGAAGGGTGTTGTTGAAGAAGGTTTCAAGAACTCGAGTTTGGTTATAGAAAACCGTTACACTGCACCTATGCTTGATCACTGTTCGATGGAGCCTCATGTTGCAGTCGCCCGGTGGGACGCCGGCGACTCGTATACGATCTGGACTTCTACGCAATCTCTCTATCGACTGAGATCTGAGCTGACAAAGGCTCTTAAGATTCCAGCAACAAAACTGAGAATAATTACAAGTTACGTGGGTGGAGGATTCGGTTCAAAAGTTGCTGTCAGTGTAGAACCAATTGCTGCCCTCCTTGCAAAGAGGGCCAGAAAACCAGTTCGACTGGCAATGACCCGCGAAGAGATTTTCAGTTACAATCCCCCTCGTCACCCATTTATTATTGAAGTAAAAGACGGCGCCTCTAGAGATGGGAGGCTAATTGCCAGGCGTCTAAAGATAATCCTTGATGGAGGGGCATACTCTGGTGGTTCTGGCTACATGGTTGCGCGAACCTGTATCAGTCCTGCAATAGCTGCTTATCGGGTTGACAATTTGCTACTTGAATCTTACCGAGTAAGCACCAACAAAGTCCCTGGGGGTCCATGGAGAGGAGTTGGTGAGGCGCAGGTCAACTGGGCTATTGAAGAACAAATGGACATTCTTGCTGAAGAGCTGCATATAGATCCAATTGATATCCGACTTAGGAACCTATTGACTGAGGGTGAAACGACGGCTACTGGTGCCAAGCTAGTGGCTCATTCTGCCGAAAGTTGTATCGAGGCCGCAGTTAAGGCCATTGCATGGAAAGAAAATGGTACGGGTAAGACAGAAGGAGCATGGCTTACCGGGCAAGGATTGGCAGTTGCAGTAGGGCCTGGTGGAGGTAGAGGCGAAGGCTCGGTTGCTCTAATCAAGGTCCAACCGGACGGGACCCTCGATCTCTGGATTGGTGGCACGGAGATAGGTGAAGGTACATACACCGTGATGAGTCAAATTGTGGCGCACGAATTCAGGACATCTATAGACAAAGTTCGGGTCGCTCTACCTGATACTATCTATTCGCCATTTGATCCTGGTGCCTTTGCAAGCAGACAGACGTTTATTCTTGGGAACGCGGTCATCAAGGCATGTGTGGACGCAAAGATACAGCTCTTCTCCAAAGCAGCATTAATGTTAGACTCTAGTAGCGATAAATTGGAGATGAAGGATGGCACAATCTACGTTGGAGAGGATTCTTCTAGGCGAATGAATATTGAAGATCTATTCCGCGGAAAGAGTCGCATGGGTCCATATCTAGAGGACCTCGGTGAGTTCATTGGGAGAGGTAGCTTTGGAGTCTCCATTTCTGAAGTTAGCGGGAAAGCAGAGAAATCGGACGAAGGAAGAACAGAGGTATCAGTTACGTCTTCTGCTGCAGCAGCGCTAGTCTCTGTGAATAGAGAGACAGGTCACATTAAGCCACTTCGATTAACCATTGCCGTTGATGTAGGTAAGGCAATAAATCCAACATTGGCACTGGAACAGATTAGAGGCGGTGCCTTTATGGGACTGAGTACTGCTCTGGCAGAAGAGCTTGTCATAGAGTCCGGCAGGGTCGTCAATCCTGACTACAAAGATTACAAGATTTTGTCTGCTCTAGATGCATGCGTCTTGGAACCGCTCCTAATTGAGAAACCTAGCCCAGAAGGCCCATATGGCGCGAAGGGCATCGGAGAGATACCGACCGTCAGCATAGCATCTGCAATAGGTAATGCAGTGTGTAACGCTACAGGGGTACGGTTTAGAGATCTTCCACTTACTGCAGAGAAAGTATTGTCAGGTTTGAAAGCTAGTGGTCGTTAGCTCAAAAGGGGCTCTAGTGTTTTGTCTTGGCTGGCGTTGTGCAGACCAGCTGATCGCTGACGCCGGCACAAAGGTGAAAAATAGCGATGAGCTGCTTCATTCTTCTCAGGGGCCAATTATTGGGTTAGTTTCATAACGATAATATGTGGAACTGAGATACTGTTTAGACTGACCGCGTTTTATCTATTCATTGATGGATCTGAGCAAGAATTAGGGTTATCGGAACCACAAACCGCCCAATTATCTGTTACGTGGGATCTCTTCTCTATGAGACGCAGTTACATTAGCCGATACGAACGACGGCTTTGGATATCATTTTCTCGATCTCTTCTGGGCGGTAACTTAGTTCCATGAGTATCTCCCTAGTGTGTTCTCCCAACAAAGGAGGTGACTTGGCAATCGGATCTTGCTCTTTGTCTAGAAAACGAATGGGGTTGTGAGGAATGACTACTTTTCCTGCCCGGGGATGTTCGACTTCTTGGAAGAGCTTGCGATATATTAACTGGGCATCTTTCGCGACGTCTGAAACGGAATTGACGGGACTCGCAGGTATCTCCTCTTTGAGTAGGATCTTGGTCCATTTGCTTACTGGTTTCGTCTTGAAAATCGGGGATAACAGATGGATGAGTACGTCTCTGTTCTTGAGCCGATCGGGGTTAGTAGCAAATCGCTTGTCGTTCATTAGGTCTGTTCTCCCAATAGCTTTGCACAGTCTCTTCCATAACACGTCACTTGCTGCTGCTATCGCAATCCAACCGTCCCGAGCGGGAAGTAGTTGATATGGTACTACGGATGGATGCGCTGAGCCCATCCTTGTAGATTCTTCTCCGGTTGCTAGAAAACCTACCATCCAGAAGCTCAGCCAACTGACTGCAGAGTCAAGGAGTGAAATGTCTACATGGGTGCCTTTGCCAGTCCTGTTCTTTTCTAGTAGTGCGAGGGTGATGGCGTAGGTACAATACATTCCAGCCGTCATGTCTGTGACTGGAAGCCCCATCTTGACTGGCGGCCTGTCTGCCTCACCTGTAATGCTCATTAGTCCAGACCTTGCCTGGATGACAAGATCTAGTGCCGGCTCTAACGAGGATGGACCTTCTTGACCATAGCCGCTGATCGAACAGTAGATGATGTCGCTCTTTATGCGTTTAACTTCTTCATAAGAAAAACCCAATCTCTTCAACACGCCCGGTCTGAAGTTCTCCACGAGGACATCACTTCTGGCTACAAGTCGTCTCAGTATCTCCCTACCTTCATGTTGTTTGAGATCCAAAGCCAGACTCTGCTTGTTTCTATTAACGGATAGAAAATAGGCTGATTCATTTCCCTGAATGTGAGGCCCCCATGATCTGCTCACATCTCCTTGGGCTGTGGACTCAACTTTGATTACTTCTGCTCCCATATCTGACAATAACATAGTACATAGAGGGCCAGCCATGACTTGTGATAGATCGAGTATCCTAGTACCTTCGAGTGGCCTCAACTCTTTGGAGGTAGCTTGAGGTAGTTAAAACGCGTTACCAAGAAACTTTGGAGATATTGGTGTACTAGTGGATTGATTCTTCGTAATACCGATTCGCTATCATCTTATCATTGTTGGTCTTCTTGACTGAATATTTTGTTCTCAAGATGGACTCTATGATGCAAGAATAGTCTGCCACTAAATGGTATTTTCAAGTCCAAATCGTGTCATTTTACTGGTGCGGGGGGCGGGACCTTCGCCCACTTGCGACGGCGTGCGGTCATGCCTTTCACATGTAGGATTCGAACCCGCGAACCCCTGAGAGACGGGATCCCCAATTCTGGTCCCAAGCAGGATATGCCGGGACGATCTTAAGTCCCGCGCCTCCAACACATTTGAGGTGTCTTTGGCCAGGCTCGGCGACCCCCGCAGGCGGGGTTTAAACAAATGGAGTACATAATCCAATCGATGACTACCTATCTTCAGTGAGTTATCTTCACTATGCGGGGAGGATCATATTGGCTTGGAATGTGAGTTTTACTTGAACCAAAGAAAGAATATGTAGAGCCATCGGTTCACGAAGATTGTGGGCTCGTAGCGCAGATCTCTATTGCGAAGAAGAGAGCGAAATACGGATAGCGCGGCAGATTAAGTTACGAGAGCCGATCCTCCTAAGCTGTAGGTCGCGGGTTCGAATCCCGCCGAGCCCGCTTCTAATCTTTTGCATCCATCCCAATACTTTGTGGGGGACTGATTCCATCTACACGCTTTTCATACGTTAAGCTAGCAGGGTCGGAGAGAAACCTTACTTGAGCAGGCTGAGCTGCTTCAATCTAGAGGCAGAGTCCCAATAGATTCTCTCTCCCTCTATTCTCGTGCCTTTCAAGGGGAAAACTGCGATGTTTCTGATCTTGAAGCTCTTCCTCGTTCCAGGGTAACTTGTATCTATGTAATGGGGAATAGAAATGTTAGAATCAAGACCGCCCAATCGAATATCACGTGCATTCCAATAGGAATCCAGAGATTATTACCTGTTCTTTGATACGCGTATCCTAGAATTAGTCCAATGACGAAGGCATTGGCGGCTGCTGATGGCTCGAAATGGATAACTCCGAACATCAGGGATGCTATGATTAATCCCCATTTTTTCCCAAATCTTCTTTCCATCCCCTGTTGGACAAAACCACGTGAGAGGATTTCCTCCATAGGTCCAACTAAGATGAGGGTGATTGCACCCCACATGACGAGCTCTTCTAGTGAGTTCGGTGTAACTCTTGGGATGTTTTGGATATATTGTTCGTATCCGGGGATGAGGAAGGATAGACTAGTTCCCCATGCAAATGATAGTCCTAATGAGGCTAAACCAAGGACAGTGCTGAGAGCTAGGACAAAGGAAAAACTCCTCTTCTTGAAACCCAGGACAGATACGGGCAAGTCGTTCAATCGCAGGTACGCAAGTATCGGTATTACGGTGGCGATCTCGATCAAAACGGCAATTTGCATTTCGCCTAGGTCGGGAAATGCGGCAAGGGCGAGTCCTGCTGAAATTATTATCAGAAAGAAGCCTGCTATCCACATGAATAGAGCTAGGCCTGCGCCCCAGGGAACAGTCAAGGATTCTCAGAAAACTAAGAATTATATTACTTTAAAATGAGTCTTGTTTCCATTCTATTTTTTCGAGTTAGTTTCCAGCATCCTCTTTGACAAGTTACTTTGATGTATCAGTTGCCGCTGGTATACTGATCTTCATCTCGACTTTCTGCAGGGGGTTGTCTCGCGCGTCTTTATCCACATTAGCTATCTGGTCAGCTACATCTATGCCTTCGATCACTTTGCCGAAAGCTGAGAAATCTGGATCTAAATGTGGTGCATCGCCGACCATGATGAAGAACTGGGAGCCGCTATCAGCGTTACTGCGAGCCATTGAGAGAACTCCTTTGACATGACTGATATCGTTTAGCTCTTGGGGCAACGAGTAACCAGGTCCGCCATAGCCATCATTTGATCTATCTTCATCCTTGGAATTAGGGTCGCCACCTTGGATGATGAAGCCCGGGATGACTCGATGAAAAGTTATTCCATCGTAGAAACCATCTCTTGCAAGTTTCTTGAAGTTCTCAACGTGCTTCGGAGCCTTGTCCGGGAAGAGTTCTATTACGATCTTGCCTACCCGCGTTTCAATAACTGCGACCTCTTTCTCTGTAGATGATGGCATAGCTTGATCCGTTGAAGAGAAGTCACCTAAAAGGAATATCCCTACGATCACAACAATAGTGACAACTAGAAATGATCCCACTATGGTTTTCTTATGTTTTGCTAGATTCAAGAAAACTGAGATTTGTCTGTACGTCTTCTTAATGAATTATTCTGATGCGAGACGTCTCCGTGAGACCCAATTCCTCTTGCCAATTCTGCAGCTCTGAGCTTCCTTGGTTCTTGTTGTAACGCTATCCCTGGATGATCTCAATCGCTGGCTCTAACATTCTAATATCCTGATGTGTGATATCGTGCTATTGCATAATGTAGCGGGTTTTTACTGATGTCGTCCTTGACGAGTGACTTCGCCAGATCAGTTGCTGTTAGCATTCCTGCCAGTTTCTCTCCCTCGAGAACTGGTAGCCGTCTGATCATTTTTACTGCCATCTTCATGGCAGCTTTCTTCAGATCCTCGTCGGGAGATGTGGTGATTAGTGGCCTTGAAAAAACATCTGAAAGGGCTACGAGGGCAGCATCAAGTCGATAGGTAAGTACTTTTCTTACAAGGTCTCGCTCTGTCACTATTCCTATGCACTTTTCATTATCAGTTACGACGAGGGCCCCAACGTCCTTGTCTGTCATCAAGCGAGAAGCATCATGAGCAGTAGCAGTGCTTTCGATTGTCGCCACCCAGTTAGTCATTATGTCTCGAACCGTTACCACGCTTGCTTCTCCGAGTTTCCGCGGTGCTATGTTGTATTAGGAGTTTTCTTTCCAATTTCATGCATGACCGCGAGTCTATTGGAATGACGTATTTTGGACTCATGATAAAACCACGGCAACCGAGACGAAAAACTATGAGTCAGCTGATTATTCACGCCATCACAGTTGATCACAAAAAAAGGATTGAATAGTCTGGCGTTAGTTGAAAAAATGTAATCCGGAGAGAAGAGAACTTGCTGAGTCCTGCGGAATTTGTCTAAGTCTTCGCTACTTTGAGCATATGCTGCATCTTGCATTCTAGACCATACCTGTTTTCGTTCCGCTTCATATGGAAGTAGATCTTCAATAAGTTCTTCAGTTGGGATCTCATCGTAAATGTCCCCTGAATCTTTGATAATACCATGTTGAATACTGCATCGTAGACACTGAAATGCTTGAGAACCGCTCTCCTGTATCCTTCTAAATTGCCAAGGTTTTGGCAAAAGATTTCTGCACATTCAAGGCTTGGGATTATGCCTTCTCCCAACATTGGATATACGCAGCCAATAGACTCTCCTACTCCAACTGTTTTACCGACATACAGAGGCTCGCACAGTTTTGGAGGTGTTACTCGCACTGGTCGTCCTACTTTTTTTATTATCTTGCCGGGATATTTTTTCAGGAATTCTCCTATTGCCTCATTTTGCATCCTATGAAAATCACCTGCACCTACGTGAGCCATTCCGTTTCCCAGTGGGAAGTACCAAAGATAGCCGCTCAGTCCCTTGGCGGGCTTTATGTAAAAATCGTCCATAGGTGGGTCTGAGTACTTGATCAGATATTGAACTGATGGGATCAAAACGTCTTGCTTTATTCTAGGAAGGAGTGGACGTGTCATGCCCGTTGCGTCTACAACTAGATCAAATTCGTCATCATTTGGTAATCCGTGGATGTACTGACCAAAGTGAACCTCTTGTCCCTTCGCCATATCCATTACAAAGTCATGTTTGTTGAATGTACAGAGGCCTTTCAACTTGATCTGAAAATCACCTTCTGCCGTCTCTACGAACATGCGAGAACCATTATGCGTGACGTAGTCCTCAAAATTTAGACCGCAATTCTTCGCGTATTTGGCAATATATTCGCGAGAGGTTCCCCAGGCACATACTGCATCGAAATTTTCTTCGGGAAATCGTTCATAGGCTACTATTTCGTGGGACCCTCCTAATCTCCCAGCCAGATATGATCCCGCAATTCCCATGCCCACTATTGCAATCTTCATTGAAGTCCTTCCCTAGGATCGGATATGGCGATATAAGCGCCAGACTATAACTTTTCATTAATTGTAATGCCGGGGACAGTTTTAGACTTTTGACGAAAAATGATACCCATGCCGATTCAAGAATTGCCAATATTCGCTCGCAAGATGGCGCTTAAGGCTTATATGAATCGGACTAGGAGGCCGTGTTGTGGCTATGGATAACTTGTCTGGTGTTTTCACCGTGCTAGCCGATATATCCAAGTCTGAATTCGTCATGGTTCTATTCTTGGCGGGTTTTGGCGTCTTCGCAGCTCTGCCTGTTTTGGTGATTCCTCGGCTGCTTGCTCCAAATCGTGCCAACCCTATCAAGAATTCCTCATTTGAATGCGGTCAAGTGCCCAGTGGTGAAGGACGTATGCACTTCATGATGCAATACTACTCCTATCTTCTGATGTTTGTTATTTTTGATGTCATGTCTATATTCCTATTTTCATGGGCGGTTGTGTATCTCCAGATTGGAATTCAAAGCGCGTTTATCATAACGCTTTTCTTAGTAATCTTGTTTGTGCCGATGGGGTACGCTTTGCACATGGCAGGACGGAGGGATATATGGTGAAGGACGGTGGCGTAAACGTACTCGTTGGAAAACTCAACGAGATTCTGGTAAAGGCAGTGGCCGAGCCTCTTCAGTATGTAGCAAATTGGGGGCGACTCTACTCTCTCTGGCCAGCTCATTTGGAGACTGCATGTTGCAGTGTAGAGTTCGGTGCGGCTTCAGGCTCTCGATTTGATCTCGAACGTTTTGGTATCCTGGAAGCATTTGGATCTCTTAGACAATGCGATCTGTTGGTAGTTCAGGGCAGTGTAACGCGGAAGATGGCGCCGCGGGTTAGGCTGATCTACGACCAGATGCCTGAACCCAAGTACGTTGTCGCTATGGGTGCATGCTCAATAACGGGAGGTCTCTATTTTGATTCTTATAATGTCCTACCCGGAATCGATAATATTTTACCGGTTGATGTACATGTACCAGGCTGTCCTCCGCGTCCGGAGGCCCTCATACAGGGTTTGATACTGCTCCAGGACAAGATCAGATCTCAGAGTGAGCTGGCGGCAAAGATTAAGATTCCACAGGTACCTTAGGAATGTCGTCGCCTACACCGCGGGAGCAAGGTCTCGCAGAACAAATAACGAATGCTCTAGGAGACAAGGTCGCCCTGGATTACACAAACACCAGACGGTTGAGAGTTTCCACATCGCGTGAGCACATGGTTGAAGTTGGAAAATTCATGAAGAGCGATTTGGGATTCGATCACGTTGCTTCCGTCTCTGGTATAGACTACCCTAAAGATCAGATCATAGAGGTTGTCTATCACCTTGGGGGTTATGGAAAAACAGAGATGAGAGAACTATTGCTCGCTTTAGCATGTCGTCTTCCACGCGATGACAGTAAGATGCCTTCCCTCTACGGTGTATGGAAAAGTGTTGAATTTCATGAACGGGAAACATTTGAAATGCTCGGTGTAACATTCGAAGGACATCCTCAACTTGAACGATTGCTTTTGCCTGAAGACTGGAACGATATTCCACCCCTGCGCAAGGAATTTAAAAATCCAGGTCGATAGACTATGTCAACACTCTCTGTAGCAGTAGGACCTCAACATCCGGGATCAGGACACTTCCGACTTCAGCTAACTCTTGACGGTGACATCATTGTTGACGCGAAACCAGATGCTGGATATGTTCACAGGGGAGAAGAGAAGATGAATGAATACCGTAACTATTTCCAGAACGTGCCTCATCTGGAACGGCCTGTAATTCTTGATTCTACAAATGCCCTTTATCCTTACGTACTTGCGGTAGAAAAGCTCGCAAACATCAATGTACCTGAACGAGCACATTACCTCCGTGTGATCGCTAGTGAGATGAACCGAATAATCAGTCATGAATATTGGCTCTCCATCTATGGAGTTTTTCTCGGTCATTCGACGATGTTCATGTGGCCAATGGCAGATCGTGAGCTCTTCATCGACCTGATGGATATGTTGACTGGCGCCAGAGTCACGCATTCATATTTGATCCCCGGAGGTGTCAGGAACGATATGCCGGATGGCTTCAAGGAGAAAGCATTGACCTATATTCGCTACTTCCGGAAGCGCCTGAAGGAGTATGATAGGATCTTCTATAGCAATCCCATCTTCACGAAGCGGACCCAGGGCGTTGGTATACTGGCGCCAGAAGATGCAATCGAACTAGGCGTGGTCGGGAATGTATTAAGAGGGTCCGGCGTTCGATCTGACATACGAGTAGATGAGCCCTACGGGATCTACGATCAATTGGATTTCGATATTCCAGTCTTCAAGACTGGCGACTCATATTCTAGAGCAATGGTTCCATACCTGGAGATGTACGAAAGCTGTCGAATAATTGAACAAGCTTTCGAGAAAATGCCGTCCGGGTCTGTGAGAGTCAAGTATCCTGCCCAAGCAGGTTTGAG
>DAEN01000058.1 GCA_002495315.1 Thaumarchaeota archaeon UBA141 | reverse complement strand
TTGTCGGGTAAGTTCCGACGTGCACGAATGAAACAACGAGGGCCCCGCTGTCCCTGTATACGACCCGTTGAACCCACATAACGTGGACGAACAGTCCACGATCCTCCATCGGGAAGAGAAGACCCTGTGGAGCTTTACTGCAGCTTGTCGCTGCGATACGGCTATATCTGCAGAGAGTAACGGGGAGCCGTTATGCACCTGCCTTTGGGTAGGTGATAGGCAAAAGTGTAACACCCGTCAGATGTCGTTGCGTCGCTAACCTCGAAAGGGGAACACCGGCAGGTGGGCAGTTCGGCTGGGGCGGCACCCCTTTGAAAAGATATCGAAGGGGCCCAAAGGTTGGCTCAGGTGGGTCAGAAATCCACCATAGAGGGCAAGGCCAAAAGCCGGCCTGACTGGGTTCTGCAACGCAAAGAACTCAGGGACGAAAGTCTGGCCTAGCGATCCTCCAAGTCCTCACCATTGGGGGCTGGAGGTGACAGAAAAGTTACCCCAGGGGTAACAGGCTCGTCGCGGGCGAGAGCTCCTATCGACCCCGCGGTTTGGTACCTCGATGTCGGCTCTTCCCATCCTGGTCCTGCAGCAGGGGCCAAGGGTGGGGCTGCTCGCCCATTAAAGGGGAACGTGAGATGGGTTTAGACCGTCGTGAGACAGGTCGGTCTCTATCTGATGGAGGTGAAGGCCGTCTGAGGGGAAGTTGTCCTCAGTACGAGAGGAACAGGGCAACGCGGCCTCTGGCGTACCGGTTGTCTGAAAAGGCAGGGCCGGGCAGCTAAGCCGTTGGGGATAAGAGCTGAAAGCATCTAAGCTCGAAGCCTCTCCCGAAAAAAGACGACCATTCGCCACGCCTCTCTTCGCAAGAGGAGGGGCAAGCGGACGAGGGCTGCCATAGAAGATGGCGTTGATGGGGTGGAGGTGTACGCCAGAAGGCCTCGGCCGACTGGTTCAGCCTGCCACTTCCAATCGCCCAAGGCGTCGCGAATATGATCATCTTACTGTAGTGGCGCAAAGAACCTGTGTACGGCGTGTACTCTGCCCTTTGTGGGCAGCTATTTCTGTAAATATTCGTCATTCAACGACAAAAACTTCGTCTTTATATAGGTCAATTTTTAATTGCAACAAGAATGTCTGAGGACGAAAAGCTTCTCGATGTGGCGAGACGGACCCTGGAATCGGGGAGAGATGAACTCTATTCAGAGCTAGACGCCATGCTGCTCGCTCTGCGGAAGACACGTTACTAAATTAACGAATAGTTTTGTTGAAGATTTACTACTCGAAACCTTATACTGGTGTATGCGACATGGACAAGTAAGGGATATGGATCTTGATGAGAAGGATTTTCGAATCTTGCTCTCTCTTCAGCAAGACGCACGTGTACCTCTCAAAGAGCTAGCTAAATCTGCTGAAGTAAGTATACCGACTGCAAGATCTAGACTTAAACGATTAAAACAGATGGGGATAATCCGACGCTTTGCTGTAGCAGTAGACTTTTCGAAGATTTCTGGCTCTGTAGATGCATTTGTCACGATAAAAGCTAGGCCCTCCGATCTTGCGACTCTTACACATTCACTAGAAGACGCAGTAGAAGTTAGAGATCTATACATCACAACAGGAGAACATGACTTGATTGCAAGAATCTCGTTACCAGACATGCGAGCTCTGGAGGATTTCGTTCTAAAGAGACTTGGCAGCCTCCCTGGAATTGACTCATATCGCAGTAGCTTTATCGTAGAAGCCGCTAAAGAATCGTGGGGGCCAACTCTACGGCCCGGTTTTGGAGTTAAGATTCCATGCCGTAAATGTGGCAAGCGAATTTTAGGGGAGGCCGTTACTGGCCAGCTAGCTGGACGAACAGAATACTTTTGTTGTCAGACATGCCATTCCACTTTTCAGGAAGGAAGACTTCAGATGTCTAATTCGTTGTCGCAAGGCATTAATTCACCCTCTGTAGTAGAAGAGTGTTGAGCTCTAAAGATAAGGAGAAAAAAACTCCTGCGAGGGACAAGAAGGTTGCATCTGTGGAGGATTCCACAACTACAACCGCGAAGAAGCAAATAATCAAACAGAAAAAAGACACGACAAAGGATCAGGGAGAAATAACCAAACAGAGGAAAAATCAAACGGAGACGGCGGCTTCTGAACGAACTCTGAAAGAGCTTCAGGGACAGGTTAAGGAAAAAGAGAGGCCTATGCAAACACAAAGGCCGCCAGCCACAATCGAGAAGACGATGGATATTGTGGCAAAGGTAAGACGGGGGCTAAGACTAAGGAGCAAGAGCAGGATTGGCTATGGGTTCTCCGTAGGAGAGTTGAAGAATGCGGGTCTGGGAATTAATCAGGCACGCAAACTTGGTTTACTTGTGGACACACGAAGACGAACAACTCATGATGATAATGTAGCTCTTCTCAAGGCAAGAGTTACACTATCGAAGCCCACGAGCTAGCCTCTGTTTGGTGTAGGCGTACAAATATTCCTGAGCATAACCTGCAAACTGACCAAAATAGTCACGCATACACGCGGAGATCTTTTCGTATAGGTTAGGACCAAGAGATCCACCGCTGCACATCAGCTGGTTCAACCGATCGCTAGTAACCTTGTCCAGGAGGTCTCGATAATTATCATAGATTGTCCTTGCGATCCAGACATCTACTGGAAATGACTCCATCTTACCCAGGGAAAACAATAGTATACAGTCTGCTACCTTGTGACCGATACCCAAGTATGTCTTCTTCCCCTCATTTCTTCCTATCAGTATCTCCTTTCCATCAAGGTAGTTCTTCTGATGTATCAGAGACCAGAGATAAGGCCGTTCAGCAACTCGCTTTGCTGTGGCTTTGATAAAGGAGGCCCTGTACCCAAGACCACACTGCCTTAAATCACCAACCCGGGATCTTGCGAGAACTTCCACCTCAGGGAAGGTGTGAAGCTCATGTGAATCAAGCAATAGGGCGCTGCCAAAGCGTCTTGAAAGCGTGTCCACCATACGAGAGATTGCTGGTATGTTAGAGTTGGTTGCGCAGATATATGTCATTGTACATTCCCAGGGATCTTGACGAAGAAGCCTAAGACCGGGGAAGAGTGACATGGCACGACGGAGTACACGGTCATGTGAGAGGGTCTTTTGTATGACTTCAAGATCATCGTCAAGTCGAAAGTAGTTTTCTAACAAGGAAGTGTCAACAAGCTTGGAGGAACTTTCGGCTGATATCTGCCGGCCGTTCTGAGCGAGCCTGATCGCACAACCTCTGATTACTCCATACCAATAATTTCCTGATTTCTTCCAATTCAGCGTCTGGCCGCAGCCCAGAGTGGCATCCAGGTTCAAATTGACACCGGATAGTCTTCCTCTCAGGGCAATCTCATCTCGAGAATCCTCACTGTATGTGGTTTCTCTAGACCGTTAGCGTAACATCGATCTTGTAACGTTTGATAATAATTCCTGTCTTTATTCCAGTGATCCCTGGAACAGGATATAATTTCGTCTTCAGAAAGCGTTCCATCTCTGACTGACCTGAGAAGAGGGCATGGACATGAAGTTCGGGACTGTTTGTTAGCTCATAGGTTCGAACCACCTCTAACAAGTTTCCGATCTGAGCTGCGACTTCTTCGATCCTTCTATGTTCAACTGTGAGATCAAAAACAACCGAGAGCGACTTTCCATATGCCGCAGAATCGACCAAGGCAAAGAAACCCTTGATTACTCCACTTTCTCTCAATCTATCGATCCGATACTTTACGGCGGTTTTGGACAATTTGGTTACTTTAGCTATTGTTGTTGCAGTAGTCCTGGAATCTGTGCGAAGAATCTGAAGGATGGTACGGTCTATCTCGTCTAGGTTTCCGCTGTAGTTTTCTGGTACTGCTTCTTTACTGCCGATCAAACCAATATTTGGCCTCAAAGACAGTTATTTAACTGTATTATAAAATCCAGTAAATCTAGTATAAATATCGACAAAGTAAGAAACTAGTGATGCATTTTAGGATAAATGCGCACAGTCAATCAAATTTCGCCAAATATTTATATCAGCTTAATGGAACGGAAAGCACTCATGTCTTCAAAGCTTTCTCTCTCTGAAAGCACTGATCCTGCCGGGTTCATCAAGAGGATTGAGATAAACTATCGTGGGATCTTCCAGAAAAATCTTGCTAAGAAAATCGGTGGCGATATAGTATATGTCGCAAACAGTGCTAAGAATACCGCTTTTTCAAATGGTCGATATAGTGACGCTCCCGAACGGAATGGTGTACCTTGCAAGTATTTCGCCTACGTTTCAAATCTCTCTGAGCAAGATTTGGAGGCAGAATGTGGTGCCAAGTTGGATATCGATGAAGCCGATATTTCAGTGGTGCTGGATGATGCTATGGTGAAAGGGGTTGAGCCCTGGGGATGGCACGGAATAAGACCAATCAACGAAAAAGTGAAGCCAGGAGGGACACTTTTGGTGACCTCGAAAAAGAAAGCAGAGGACCTCGTCAAGTTCATCGGCAAGAAACCATTCACTTACAACATTGCTATTCTTGAAGGCGACAACAGCTTCGCAGGCCTCTGGGTCTATAATGATGATCTCACTGATGTCCGCGTCCTAGCAGCCATAGCAGCGATCGACCCAAATGTTATAGATCCAGAATATCTTGAAGAATATGTAGCCAGGAAGTATGGTGACAGAAGTGTTGAGGCTGTAAAGGAAGCTAAGAAGTTCTTGACCATCAAAGAGGTGACTCCTGAAGAGGGAATAGAATGGCCATACAAAGTCCCTGAGCTACCGAAATGGCAGGACTTTGAAGAAGGCGTTGCAGTTCCAGCCATCAAGAGAGGCTTTGAAATCGGACCTCGTGGACAATCAAGGAGCCTCAATTTCCGTCGAGGAACCACGAAGAGCATGAGACCCGTAGTTCGCTTTGATCTTTGTACCAAATGTACGCTCTGCTGGGCATTCTGCCCTGACGGATGCTTTGATCCCACTAAAGATGGGCTCTATGATGTTCACTATGAATACTGTACAGGATGTGGAAAATGCGCGGAAGTCTGCCCTCCAAAAGAATGCATCGTAATGGTTGATGAGCTCCGCTTTGAGGATAACACTAGCCCATGGGAATCGCATAAGGGAGATCCACAGAAATACATCAAATGGGTGGAGGAGAAGAAAGGTCCCGAGCGCGTCATACATAATCGCATTACGGGAACAGGTTTTAACGTTAAGCTAGTCGACAATCCTGTTCCTCCAAAGGTGGATTAGATATGACTGAACAAGTGGTCAAAACCCCTATTTATGAAAGGGAGGAGTTGCTGACAGGTTGTCAAGCCGTAGCCCACGCGGTAAGACTAGCTGATGTAGACGTAATTGCAGCTTATCCCATCAGGCCATACACAGAAGTAATGGACACGCTCTCCAAACTACTAGCGGACGGCAAATTTGACGCGGAATATATCATAGCTGACAGTGAACACTCACAGTTCGAGATCGTTAAACACGCAACTGCACTTGGTGCTCGTTCTTTTGCTGGCAGTAGTGGAACTGGATGGATGTATGGCTTTGAGGCCATCGTTGTCACGGCAACAGACCGTCTTCCTGTTGTAGCCATGGTTGGCAACAGAGCTCTCGATGACCCAGGCGCCTTCGGAGTAGAACATAACGACGCCCTCGCAGTTCGAGACCTAGGTTGGCTTCTAGTATGGGCAGCTACAGCTCAAGAGGCCATTGATACCACTCTAATTGCATACCGTGTTGCTGAAGATCCAAGTGTTATGATGCCTTGTGCAGTAGCACTTGATGGTGCTTTCTTAACGCACTCGCAACACATAGTTAAGATTCCTTCACCAGAAACAGTTCGTAGTTTCCTTCCTCCTCTAAACTTAGGAACGCGAAAACTTCATCCTGACAATCCCATCACTATTGCTCCTCAGGTGAATGAAGACTGGCTTATGGAGATACGAAGACAGAATTTCGAAGCTGCTAAGCGTTCAAAGGGGGTGATTTACAAAGCTTACAAGGAGTTCAACGAGATATTCAAGACGAACTATGAGCAGCCCTTTTACGACGAATTCATGACTGATGATGCCGAAACGATCCTTCTTGGAATGGGTACAGTGGCGATGCCGGCCAAAGCTGCAGTAAAGCGGCTGAGGAAGAAAGGCAAAAGAGTGGGCTTCATTGGGCTTCGTTGGTTCCGACCTTTCCCTACCGAGGAGTTACGAACTTCACTCTCGCGATTCGATGCAATAGGAGTAGTTGATCGTGATGTTTCATATGGTGCTCCAGATCTCTGCGGTATAGTCTTCAACGAAATACGATCTACTCTCTATCCGCTGAAGAAACAACCACGGGTCGTGAATTTTATCGCAGGTTTGGGTGGTAGAGAGATTTCTATTGAAGATGGCATCACGATGTACGAAACAACTCTTAAGTGCGCAAAAGAAGACGTAGATGTACCTGTTACGTGGATAGGAGTTAGAGAATAAATGGCTGTAATTGATAAGCAGGAACTAGAGAAGAAGGAGAAGCTATACACAACCGTTCATGACGTCCCTGGAGAAGAATTCTATAGCTCCGGCCACAGGACTTGCGAGGGCTGTGAATCTGCTTTAGTCATGCGACAATTCGTGAAGGCCGCTGGTCCGCGAACCATCGCTACGGGTTCCACTGGTTGCATGTACGTTGCCAATACGAGCTACATGACTACTCCCTGGGTGATTCCATGGATGCATACCCAATTGGGTGCGGGAGGATCCTCTGCGATAGGGACCGGCATGGCTTTGCGAGCCCTGATGCGCAAGGGAAAGCTCAAGGATGAGAAGATAAACAACATTTCTTTCTGTGGCGACCTTGGAGGTGCCGATATGGGTATCGGAGGAATCTCAGCTGCCCTGCAAAGTACGTATGATCTTCTTATCATACTATATGACAACGAATCCGCTGCGAATACAGATATCCAGGCCACTGGTTCTACTACCTGGGGTGCTCAGACTACCTTTACACCCACTGGTACAAAGAATCGAGTGATGCAAAACCGTTGGAAGAAGAATACTGCGGCCATGCTGGCAGTCGGACATCCAAATGCGAAATATATTGCTACTGCTTGTGCCACATTCCCTGCTCTTGACTTCATGAACAAAGTTGGCAAAGCTCTTGCTATTGGAGGCCCTACTTTCATTCACTCGATTGATCCATGTCCGAAGGGCTGGGACTATCATCCGCGTTACTCTCATGAAGTAGGTGAAGCAGCAGTAAAATCCGGAATCTTTCCGCTCTACGAGGTCACTAACGGCTCTATAAAATATACTTATGATGCTAGAAAGAACCGCATCCCAGTTAGCGAATATCTAGGAAAGCAGGGACGCTTCTCTCACTTTACCAGTAAGGAAACGAACTTCGTCCAAGAGATGGTTGACGAAATGTGGGAAGAGTGGGAACTTCCTGGTATCTTACCAATTAAGAATGGCTTGCGACTACCTTAGAAATGTTAACTCTTTCAGAATGGTCCTATTCCTAGTCGTCTGATAGACCTTCCACGTCGGACACATCGGAGGTTCTATTGACGCGCTGCTCCGCTAGGGCACTAGCTTCAGCTAAAATATTCTCTGCATCTTCATTTGCGGGTTCAAAGCTCATTTTCATATCTCCAAAGCTGCTCATGTTTGACATGAGATCGTTTAAGATCTCCCCGACTTCCGTTACCTCCGAAGCTCCTTTTGGCATCACGGCGGAAAGTCCACGTCTTGCGTCTTTTATGACAGCAACTACTGGCGATATCGTTGCAGCTACATCTCCGAGGTTCTTCACAGTAGATAGTCTCAGAGAAGTTTGCTCTAGTGCTGTCCGTGCATTTTGAACTGTATTAGAGACCTTTCTCACTTCTTCTAACTCTCTAGAATAAGTGGATGCTCGATCATCTTCATGTTGCTCCATAGACGTAGCTGCCTTTTGAAAGAGATCTTCATCCTTTTGTTTTAACTTCTGGATGGACATGTCCAATCGACTGACCTCGAGATCTAAGGCCTTGTTGGCCGCCTCGATCCTGGGCTTGAGCGGTGGAGAAGGAGCTAAGCTTTCCTTCAACTCTTCTTTAAAACTCGGCTTCGTTAACTTTGTCCATCTATCATTAAACTCTGACATTGTTCGAACTACGGGAGATTTCAAGTCTTGGAATGAAATTTATCTAGAGCTGGAATTATTGACCTAATGCTCAACTCTGGTTCTGGCAACATTATCCACTGACCTGCAAGTAGGGTATCTTGTGGAGAGAGCGTGCCAAACTGATCAGATATTGGATCTGATCTTATTCAATAAACCTAAACCCTTCTAGCGTAGATCATGATCTCCCTATTCTGACCCAGTAGGTCAGTTGCATGATCAGATAATTTCACGAGGTCAGGGCCTGCTCCTCGGAAGTCTTTCAGCTCAAAGATTTCCATTCCTACGTCCTGTAACAGAGAGACAATCTTACGTGCACCCACATTCCCAATTACTTGATGAATCTCACACAAGACCTCGGAAACATCAGATTTTAGAATCCTGGACATTCCTTTGATAACATTGACCTCAGAACCTTGTACGTCTATCTTGACTATGTCTGGGCATATTGCGTGGTCTTTGCAGTACTTGTCGAGTGTAACGGCTTGGACAGTTGCATCATCATGCAGGTTGTGAACCGCCACTGTCTGGCCACCGCCGTCACTCGCGCCGATGACCTTTGCTAGACCCTCTTGGTCAGATAAGGCAGCCTTTACGGCCACGGTTTCATCTCCTCCAATTTCGTTAATTTCCAGGTTCTTCAGTAAGGTATCGAAAGCAAATGAATTGGGTTCAAAGGCAATAACGCGACCTCTCCTGCCGACAAGTTTGGAGAAGAATACTGTATGATAACCATAGTGAGCGCCAACATCGATGAAGATCGGCGCGGAGTAACTATTTGCCGCTTCGCGAAGCAAATGGGAGACAGATTCTTCATAGACATGCCCCGACCGAAGAAGTCTCTTACGGTAGATTAAACGTGGATCAAAAAGGTTGAAAGTTACTCCCTGTACGTCCCATTCAAAGGTCTGCCCGGGGTACAAGATCTTCAATATCTGATCTCTCAAAGAATTGAATCGCATTTTTTGTGAGAGATACGTCGCAGTCCTACTTCTTGATACGATCTTGTCTAGATGAATAAGTACACGAGTTATCACTGTAGGGTTGTCTCTGTCTCTTACCATGGTTTAGAAAGTCTCTCCTGTGTTTGGGTTATTCCATATACTCGCGGTGATACATATTTACTTTAATCTACTTGAAAATACTTTAACAGCGATACAAACATGGCCGATCCTCTCCACGAAGTCTCCACAAAATATTCTATAGTTATACCGATGAAAGACGAGGAAGAGAATGTCGCTCCCCTGTATTCTGAGCTGAAAGAAGTCCTAGATCTACTTCCCAATACCGAAGTGATTTTTGTCGATGATGGAAGTAGGGACAAAACCTTCATCAAATTGAAGGAAGTTGCGGCCGATCACAGAATCAAGATAATTCGACTTGCTCGTAATGTTGGGCAGTCAGGTGCTTTGGCTGTAGGCTTCAAGTATGCCGAGGGGGAGATAATAGTACATATAGATGGAGATTTACAGGAGGATCCAAAAGATATTCCTAAACTCATCGACAAACTGAAAGAAGGTTTTGACGCTGTAGTTGGCATTAGAGAAGGAAGAAAAGACAAACATTTACGGAAGATTATTCCATCTAGGATTTTCCGCTGGTTGCTGAACCGATTCTTCAAGGCTAACATTGCTGACGTGGGAACCGTTGGAGCATTTAGAAAAGAAACATTGCAGGGGATAGATCTACGGGGTGAATTGCATAGATTTTTCCCCGTATTGCTTCTTCTGAAGGGATTTTCTGTTGGCGAGGTTGGAATATCACATAGACAAAGGAAGTTTGGAAAGACGAAGTATGGTGTATCCCGACTACTCAGAGGCTCTCTTGACCTTATTTCATTGTATCTGGTTGAGAAATATTTTGCAAGGCCAGTGCATCTGTTCGGAATGGTTGGTTTTGCTACAGGAGGTATAGGATTTCTCATTAGTATCTATCTAGCGATCGATAGACTCATCTTTGGTAACCCCATTGGAGATAGACCACTTCTGTTACTCGCTGTAGTCCTGATAATCAGTGGTCTACAGTTCATGTCGTCCGGGCTAGTAATGGAGATGATCATGAAGACAAGAACTGGTCACGAGGAACAAATCTACAACCAGCTAGAAAAAGTGAATATTAGGAATTGACTGACGCCGCGTTGGTTAGGAACCCGGACAATAACCGATTACATCGTAGTAAAGACGATCGACGTGAGCCAATTATCGAGGAGTCCAAGATGGCGTCTAGAATTAAGAGGTTTCCAATACTGAAACATTTCATGAAAAGAAGTTTCATTCACTATTTCTGGACTGGTATCGCATTTACTACTCTAAACATAGTACTCCTTTGGTTTGCGATAGATATACTGAAGATTTCTACGATCATATCAAGTATTGTCATCATAACGAGCACGTTTCTCTTACGTTACGCGGTGTTCCGTTGGCTAGGTGTAATAAAGTGATGAACCTCCTCAATTTAGAATATATCATTCAGATGCATAGTATATTGAATATCAGAGATAGATGATGTTTGAAGAAGACTACGTTAGGATAAAGGTCCGGTCAATCGGTTGAGACATCTTGAATAATCTTGCAATTGTGGGACTTGGAAGATGGGGAAAGAATCTTCTCCGAGAATTCGAGCAGCTAGCCACTGTCCGAGTTTGTTGTACAAAGACGGGTAAACGAAACCAACAATGGCTGAGCAGGTATCCAGACATAAAGAGCACAAAGGATTATGGCGACGTACTGAACGATAGAAGCATAGATGCGGTAGCTATTGCTACGCCCATAGCCACGCACTTTGAATTGGCATATCGTGCACTGCAAGCCGGAAAACATGTTTTCGTGGAGAAACCCTTGGCGACCAAAGCAAAAGAAGCTAAACTTCTCGTAGATCTTGCTGAGAAACAGAAACGCGTACTGTTTGTAGGCAACGTCTTCCTATATCACCCAGTCTTCAGGAAGATCAAACAGATAGTAGCTGACGATCCACCTGTGAGAGCTACCTTCCTCTGGAAGAAACTAGGTACTTTTAACGAAGATATTGTGTGGAATCTACTGACGCATGACGTTTCGATAGCGATGGAATTATTCGGAACGCCGCGTAAAACCTCGATGATTCGTAGCGATGGGTACGTTACAAAACAGGACGCGCTATCTGTCGATCTGAGCTTTGTTGGAGGGCGAAGGTGTTCAATAGAGATTGATCGGTTGTCCAATTCGAAGATTAAGTCTATTACAATACTTACATCAAAAAACTTGTTTGTCTGGGAGGACGAACAACTCCATAAATTTGATAGGAGAAAGGAGGCCTTCCAAGCCATCTATCGCTCCACCGAATCTGCTCTTACAATAGAGTGCAAGGAATTCCTTGGGAGAATTAAGAGAAGACAAAAACAGTACTCTGATGTTTCTTTGAGTTTGAACGTAGTGACTTTATTGTCCAACTTGGTTAGATGATTCGATAGATGAAGGTAGCAGTAGTTGGAGCAGGAATCTTTGGAGTTACTACTGCCCTAAAACTTGCGGAAAATCATGAAATAGATCTCTATGAGCGACTAGACGATATCCTCAAAGGAGCTTCTGGAGTAAATCAATACCGCTTACACAGAGGCTATCATTACCCAAGGAGCAGAGAGACCGCAATTGCCTGTCTTAGATCAGAGTTGTTATTCACGCAGAAATTCAAAAGCGCTCTAATTGAAGACGTAGAACACTATTACTGTATCTCCAAGAGAGATACTCTTACATCTGCTGATCAATTCCAGGATTTCTGTAAAGCATCTAATCTTGAATATGAACGTGCAGCTGTTGACCTTGTCAATCATAATAGCATTGATCTATGTGTGAGAGTACACGAAAATCTCCTTGATCCAATAGCACTCCGCGAGTTATGCTGGATTAAACTAAGAGAATCTAAAGTCAAAGTATTGTTGGGCTTGCAAGCCACAAGAGACCATTTGGATAAGTACGACTCTGTTGTCATATGTACATATTCCCAACTAAACTCGTTGTTAGAAGATTCTTCGGGCTTTGTAAGGGAATATCAATATGAAATATGTGAGAAACCAATCGTTAAGCTTCCAGCTGGTTTCAACAAGAAGAGTGTTGTTGTGATGGATGGTCCTTTTATGTGCGTGGATCCCTTTGGAAGAAGCGACCTCTTTGTTCTAGGAAATGTTGTTCATGCAATACATGCCTCGAACGTAGGCAAAGAGCCAGTTATAGACAGAGAATACTTGAAATTGATCGATAATGGAATAGTCCGGGAGCCTCGAATTACAAACATCGATCAATTTTTGGAGTCGGCAGCTGAGTTCATACCGGATATTAGAAAGGCTGAGCATGTAGGTTCTATGTTCACTGTGCGGACGGTTTTGCCTCATCTTGAAAAAACAGATGCTAGACCAACTCTCGTGGAGGTATTAGATGGAAAAATGATCCGCGTTTTTTCTGGAAAAATAGGGACCTGCGTTGAAGCTGCGGAGACAATTTCCAATATACTGATTAACGCTCATCACAAAAAATAGTTGAGTTGAACTCTTTTGACTTCCAATAAACCTCTTTGGATAACTTTTGCTATAATATTCTTAGCTTTACTTTCTATAAATACGACATTAAGAACTTTCCCGATGACGGAACCCTTTCTTTTGGCTGAAGACGAGGGTTCGATGAACTATAGGGCATCTCAAATTCTAGATGGAAAGATACCTCTCGTCGATCTCGACGACCACAAGACTCCGATCCCACTCTTCCTTGCTGCTTCAGGATTTGCTCTGATGGGCGACTCTGTCCTGACTAGTCGCATACTAATGGTACTGGTTCACACCATAGGTGCCTTCCTGATCGTCTTACTCGGCAGAAGGATGTTCTCTCTATCTGCTGGCATCCTAGGAGCAGTCGTATACACGATCGCTACAGCTCACCCATCATATGATGTGAATTATCTTAGGCACGAGCCATTTCTTGTGGTTTTCGGCCTCGGAGCTGTGTTGCTATATTTGACTGCAATGCAACGAGTACAGTCAAGAAAGATATTTCTGATTTTCCTGTCTGGAGTATTCATAGCATTATCTTACTTGTCAAAACAACCAGGAGGAATAATGCTGCCCATATTGGCATTGCACAGACTATTGACAGACTCTCTATCTTGGCGGAATCTTTGGTCCTGGTTAAGATTTACTTCAGTGATTACATTAGGATTTGTAGCAGGATTTGCAATTTTGCTCTTCCCATATGGCGCTGTAGGTGGAGCAGATGAACTACTTCTGGGAAGTGCTGGAGTTGCTAGAAGCTATGTCGATAGCCTATCTCAACGAATGTTCTTTCACATAGAATTGATCTTTAGTGGCGCCTTATTCTTTCCGATAATATTTGCCGTTCCATATCTCTTATCGTTAAAGAAACGGAACAATATTGGTATCTTGCTAGTGATTTGGCTCGGTATAGCCGAGCTGAGCATGTTGGTAACTCCCACCATGTCCGCGGAACATGTAATGCGTATACTGCCACCGCTAGCCCTAATGGGTGGAGCTACCCTTGGTCAAGTTTTAGGCTTCACCGCCAAATTTTGGCCTGGGGGAAGAACTAGACTACTGCTAATCATCTCTCTGATGGTCCTATTGACTTCTTTGCCGTATCTACGAGAAGAGTTAGACCAGAGGGTCGAACTCATACATGACCCGAAAGTTCCTCAAAGGGAACAGGTAGCAATGTATATCCGTGAGAGAACTAGTCCGGAAGATCCAATTCTAGCACTCCGATTCTTTTCCGTACACTATCTAGCAGATAGACCTCCGCCTACCAAATTCTTTACTTTTGGCGACATAAATCTTCAAAGAATGATGACTGATGACATAGCCGATATCGCGAATGAATTAGAGAATGTGAAATATGTAATTGCCTCTCTTGATGAATCGATTGAAGGAACGGCGCATCGCTTCCCCCATATTGCACCGATAACCAATTACATTCTAGAAAACTATGAACTTGAGGCCATTATTGGGCAAGCGGTTATTCTAAGACATCAATAGATGGAATAATGTACACAGATGGGTACGCGATGAGATAATTCCAGGGAAAGTAGAAAACGCACAGTTTCTAGGCGAGCTCAGATCTACACACTATCTGTTCTAGCTGAAGCCATTCCATAATCGTATAAGTCATCTACTTCCATCCATCCCTTGAAGATATCCACTGACCTAACCTCAATACCGCGAGCTATCAATTCCTGTATCAAGTCTGGAAATGAAGCCATCTGAATTGAGGAGGACTCATGGAATGGTTTGTCTTTGTATTTCTCCAGGACTTCGTGGTAAACTTCTTTCGTTACTTGCGCGCCTTTTTTGGAAAACTTCGCCATTCCTATGAATTCACCATGAGCCAACTTGCGATCGATCCCTTTGGCCATAGTTAGTACATGGTTCTCTTCATCTAAATCGAGAAAACGAGATCTGTCAAATTGCTTACTGGTCGTTACAAGATCGAGGGTCTTTTCGCTAGGAATTCCTGTCTCTCGTGGGCGTTCTCTCCATGCATGATCTACCACTACACAAATATCCCCTTGGGCCTTGAGCAGTTTCTCTAGGACTGATTGGTCAAAGAGTATGTCAGAATAGATCATGACAAACTCATCGTCCATCTCGTTCTCAGCGCTGAATAGAGAGCTAACCATGTGGGTGTTGGCAAAACTCGCGTTCTCGTAATATCTGATGTTGGGATATCGGATCTTATCTCCCATGTAGCCTCTAACTATTACGATATCAGATATGCCACTATTCTTTAGGAGCTCGATCTGTCTCTCCAGAATCGGTTTGCCTTTTACTTGCAACATGCATTTGGGCAGCTGGTGAACAAGTGGCATCATCCGCTTATCAAAGCCGGCAGCTAAGATTACAGCAGTTCTCTTCTGGTCATTTGTAGAAAGAAACATCTGCTCATTAGTCTTCAGGACATCTAGCCCCACAATATCGAATAATCTTCCGAGAGGAACCATGCTATCCTCGAGCTGCATCAATCTTTCAGAGGACTTTAGTGCGGAAAACGAATTGGCCATTGACATGATTGAAGTTCTGATTGCAATGTTGGCGAATATTATCATCTTGTATCCCAGGGCGTAGAGATCTTTGACGCTAGCTCCTGAGTATGTTGTTGGGACGCTCACTAGCGGAGTTGAACCCTTCCAAATTTCCGAGAAGGCCTTGACCTCAGAAGCGTCCTTTGCTTTGGAGTGTACGAGTATCATGTCCGCTCCTGCCTCACTGTATGCTGTTGCACGGTTTAGGGCTTCATCGAGCCCCATACCAGCTATCAGAGCTTCTGTTCGAGCAATTATTGCGAATTGGTCGGAAGATTTTGCCTTTCTTGCAGCTCTGAGTTTTCCAACAAATTCGTTTATTGGTTCGAGTTCCCTCTTCACTCCAACGTAGAAGCTATTGCGCTTGGGAAAGACGTTATCTTCAATGCAAACACCAGCTACACCGACACTTTCGTACTGTTCTATCATTCTCATCACGTTAATTGCATTTCCGTAGCCGTTGTCTGAGTCGACGATGACAGGAATCTTCACGGATTCGGTGATGTTCCTTACAACAGCTAGATTCTCTGCCATGGAAAGGATGTTTGCATCAGGGACACACATGGCTGTGGAGATTTCTAATCCACCAGCCCAGACTGTATCGAAACCTGCTTCTTCCACAAGCTTTGCGCTAAGTCCGTTGTGAGCTCCAACACTAATTATCGGCTTCGTCCCTGAAAGTAGCTTGGCGAATTGTTCTGGCCTGGACATGTAGAGAGTTGATTACTAGTTACATCAATATTAATAATTAGTGTATAATCAATACCATCAACAGCCGTTCATAAAATTACATGGGTTTTCCCGATGAAACGTTTAGAGCTCTTTGAAATGTTAAAGGAGTCGGCCATATCGTTATTCGTATCCGTCCCAGACTCCACTTTGAAACCTCTCTTGAATGAAGTTCTAAGTCATGACGATCCAAAATACATAGCGTGTAGTAGAGAAGAAGAAGCTATAGGTATAGCGTCTGGATATTATCTAGCCGGAAAGAAGGCAGCCGTATTGATGCAGAACGCCGGATTAGGCAGCTCGTTAGGGGCTATCATGTCTCTTGTTCAGCTGTATCAACTACCGTTACTGATGATCATAGGTTGGAGGGGAGATACCATCGACGATGCACCTGAACATATCCTAATGGGAAAGAGCACACTCTCTCTCTTAGAGCAGGCAGGGATCAAATATCAGACAATCGAAGGAAAAGAACCGATCGAAGACATTCGGGCAACTATTGATGAAGCTTATGTGATGGGATCTCCTATTGCTCTAGTGATCAGAAGGGGGGCTCTAGAATGAACAGGTTAGAGGCCATGACCATACTGGCCCCGATGCTGGAAAAAGACGATGTGGTTATTTCTGCTAACGGTTTCATGAGCAGAGATCTATGTCATCTCAGCGACCGTCATTCGAACTTCTATATGATAGGCTCCATGGGCCTGGCCTCATCAATCGGAGTTGGCGTTGCTCTTGGCAATCCTAGAAGAAGAGTCATTGTTTTTGATGGAGACGGAAACATCCTGATGAATCTGGGTTCTCTTGTTGTGGTCGGAGCAGTTCGTCCAGCAAACTTCTACCACGTAGTCCTGGACAATGAGAGCCATGAATCGACCGGTGGACAACCAACATACTCCAACAACGTGGATCTGACTGGTATCGCTTCCTTGTCTGGCTATAACCGCACCTTGAGAGTTGAACAACAATCTGAACTTGAACCAAAGTGGGCGGACTTTCTTGGCGCAACTGGGCCAAGTTTTCTATTGATCAAGATTTCAAAAGGAGGGCCTCCATCACCCAGGGTGCCTCATTCTACGACGGTTATACGAGATAGATTCGCATCAGCACTGAAGAGACTACCGTCATAGGTGATAATGGCTTTAATGCGAAAATAGATAGGGCTACGAGAGGGAGCTAGTCGTTTTTCAAAGTGAAAGCTATCATCATTGCGGCTGGACTGGGAAAGCGATGCCGACCCCATACCTATAAGGTTCCCAAATGTCTTCTGTCCATCAATGGCAAATCGATCCTAGAACATCAGCTGCAATCTTTACGCGTCAATGATGTAACTGATGTTGCACTAATTCGTGGATATTTAGCACAAAAGATCACAGGTCGGGGGATAAGATACTATGATAACTTGAATTACGAACACAATAATGTCCTCTCCTCCCTTATGACAGCTGAACAGGAACTCGATAGCGATTGTATAGTCAGCTACGCGGATATACTGTATACTGCAGAAGTCATACGGGCAGCTGTAAGATCCTCTGCTGATTTGGCCGTAATTGTAGATACAGCATGGCGGAACCGGTATGTAGGACGGAAGTTACATCCTCTTACGGAAGCTGAGAAGGTGATTAGTGACGGCCAAGGACGAGTCCTTAGTATTGGAAAACACTTAGATGATACAGAAGAAGTAACAGGAGAATTCATTGGTTGCATGCGACTATCACAAAAGGGATGCAGAATCATTCGAGAATCATTCCATGAAGTCAAGAATCAATATAGTCCACGTGGATTCCAACAGTCTAAGAGTTTCGAACAAGCGTATCTCACAGATATTTTGCAAGAAATGGTGGACAAGGGAGTCAACATCGACATAATTCCGATTCAGAAGAACTGGATCGAGGTCGACACTGTGGAGGACTATGAATATGCTAAAGCTGAATTCAAAGGGTACCAGGGATAAGGAATGAGAGCATATCTTACGGTTTATCTTTCGGAGCCGATAGATGTGTTATGAAATCCTATTCTCATCCAGGTGAGCGTTTTGTCGAATGGGGTGGATTAAGATCACTATCTAGTATCTTACCCAAACTCCATGTTAACTGCCCACTTATTGTGACTGGAAAACATGCGATGAAAGAGAATGGAGTTCTTGAAACTCTGTTAGAAGAGCTATCGGAGAAGAAAATGAAACCATCTGTTTACAACAAGATCCAGCCTAACCCAACCGATGAGGATATCCAGGAATTGATATCTTTCATGGACAACTCTAGTACTGATAGCATTATAGGGCTTGGTGGAGGAAGCGCACTCGACTGTTCGAAAGCGGCAGCGCTCCTCTTCAACAACCGTGCTTCTCCAATCCAATCACATCTACGAGGAGAGGGTGAAATTACTCATTCAGCCTTGCCATGTGTAGCCGTACCAACTACCTCAGGAACTGGAAGTGAGGTCACCCCTTATGTTTCTTTCACGGAGAAGACATCGAACCAGAAGTTCACATTCGACCATCCATTCCTAATACCATGCATAGCCCTCTTGGATCCAGAGTTGACAGTTACGATGCCGCCATATGTGACAGCATGCACAGGTTTTGACGCTCTTGGACATGCGATGGAGGCTTACTGGTCAATCAATCATTCGCCCTTCTCTGACACTCACGCACTACGCGCAGCACGTCTAATAATGCTCAATCTAGCTGGAGCAGTCAAGGAACCAACTGATTATCAATGCCGACTCAATATGTCGATCGCGTCTTGTGAGGCAGGACTAGCTATTGCCCGGACGCGTACCACGGCTGCACATGCTGCCTCCTATCCTATCACTACGCAATTCTCAGTTCCACATGGCCATGCGGTGGCACTGACACTTGCAGAATTCTTTGAATTTAATGAAAATAGTATGGACGAATCACGATCAAATGAACTGGCGGATGCTCTGGGGGGCTCCACAGTAAGTGATGCTTCCAATAGAGTGAGAATATTGATGGACGAGTGTGTATTACAACGGAGACTTCAAAAGCTCGACATTCCTTCTGATGCTATTGAGACGCTGGTTTCTAGTGGTTTTAGACCTGATCGAGTAAAGAATAATCCGCGAAAGGTCACAGAACAAGACCTAAAGGAAATATTCCTAAAGATCTACTAGGGATACTTGTCTAGTAGCTATTAGAGGCCAGTTTCATCCACATTTTCACCATATAATATATTTGATACTGTTTATAGGCTAGAATAATCCCTAAAGGTGGAATAATGCAGTCAACTGATCAAGGATCCGAATTGGAAAATACGGCCAGGCTTTATGGCGCGAACATATTGTTTTGGAGGAATAACAGCAAGCTGACCCCGCAGATGGCAGCTCAGCATTCCAATATACCGATCGAACGCTACTTGTTGTTGGAAGGCGGGAAGGCGGTGCCAAGTGCTCAAGAAATCTCTGCACTATCTGATGCCTTAGTTATTAGTCAGCGTGACTTACTTCCATTAATTCCGGACACTGATAGAGGGATAAAGCCGCAAACTTGGGATGATATTCTAAAGAGTATTCGTACTATAACGCGCAACGGAGTACCGCACTACGAGTACGCCGACCTGGTGCTTACCCGAGAAGTACCACAAATGAGGCCTGAATACCTGAAGATCCTCATAACTGAAGGAGAGAAAGTCGTGATTAACAATGGTCACGTCCTCCACCAATTGACCTTCCTGTTGCATGGACAGCTGGAATTCTACTGGCAATGGCCCACAAGTAGTTCGGGAAAAGTACACAAACGTATCTTCAATGAGCGTGACTCTTGGTTTATCCGTGCCTATGTTCCACACGCTTTCCGCTCTACAAACCCTGATGACTTGGCGGAGATTATCGCTTTCACATTTTCGAGTACATTGACTAATGATGCCATTAAGGAGCTCCAGATGTTAGGTCCATTGGCGGGACAACGTATAGGATCTGGAGACAAGCAGTGGTACACAGAGAACAAATCTTCGGGCTCTAGTCAATGATGCTGTAAGCTCTAAACAAAAAGTCGTCCTGTAGTCATTTGTTCCCCCCAGATTCTATTACGTCGATAGGCGTTGTATGATATTCCAGTTTAGGATGTTTGAAGCCTGTAGGCTTTTTCTTACCACCACCTCTAAATACGATTGCCTGGAAGGTAGCGTGAAAATTCGTGGAAGAGATGCGTGAAGATCCAATTGCAATACCAGTTCCTGCTCCTCTGGTGAGGAAGATTGAAAATAGGATCAAAGGTACTAATTTCAAGTCAGTTTCGAATTACTTGGAGTATCTCCTTACAGAGATTCTAGCTGATGAAGCGGGGGAAGAAACAGAGGATCTCAACACTGCAAAGGACGACCTTAAAGAAATGGGCTACATCGATTGAATCCAGGGACTCCTGGTATGCCCATTCTCAAATACTGGTTTCAACAATAAGACTTTGTCAATTGATGAATGAATAGATGCCTCCGAATATTCTCCTCATTACTCTTGACGGTGCACGCGTCGACGTCATAAGAAGAATGCCCACGTTCCAACGTCTTACCGGGATGGGCTCTTTCTTCCCTACTACCATTACCTACGCTCCGTACACTATTGCATCTCAATGTGCTTTATTCACAGGGATATATGGAAACGAAAATGGAGTTGACAACTATTACGGGTGGCGACTCTTCAAGAATAACTTGTGTAAGACTCTTGCGACCTACTTCAAAGAAAAAGGATACCATACTAAAACTGACGTATTCAACAGGAATGTATTCCCACACCAGGGTTTTGACGACATCTCCCTTCATAATGAAAATCAAGATGACCTCGTAGCCAGACATACTTCCGTAATTCGAGGACTTCGAAACAAGTTCTCAAAGAAGCAAAAAACATTCCTGTATCTACACTACAGCAAGATTCATGCTTCTTTGGTAAAGAATGTGATCAAGAGATACGACGATTTCAGCACAGAATACTTTCACCGACAGGCCGAGAACATGAAAGAGTATGAAGGATACATACAAGAGGCTGATGCATACCTTGGGTCCATATTGGATGAATGTTCAAAGCTTGGAGTGCTAGAGGATACCGTAGTTATCCTCCACTCTGACCATGGGGCAAGCGTTGGAGAGAGAGTAGGCGAGAAGGTCTATGGATCTTTCTGTTATGACTACACGTTGAAGGCTTTCCTACTTCTATTGAATCCAGACTTCTTCCCTGGACGTACTTTCTCACAGCAGATACGAACAATAGATCTGGCACCAACTCTCTTATCTGTAGCAGGAATACAAAATACTAATACCAGATTCAAGGCTATTCGTGGGAGATCTGTTTTACCTATAATAGAAGAAGACGAGGTAGATCAAAGAATAGCTTTCTCGGAGACAGGCGGTTTGGGCGGTCCTTATCCTTCACCTCGACGTCCAAATGTGCACAGCATTCGAACTCCTAATTGGAAGTTAATCTACAATCGAGCTACAAAGAGTAGAGAGCTCTACAATCTAGAAAGGGATCCAGTTGAGGCAAACAACAAATCTGGCCAGGGCGAGGAAATAGAACCAGTTCTTTGGCGTGTCTTACAGCGCGAGAACTTCCTTAGGCAAAGTGGTTAAGTCAGATCGATAATCTTCAGGGCTCCGGTAGTACAATTATTGTGATGTCTCTGAACGAGGGGTTGAAGGGCTTGCGAGAAATACATAGGAGTCGAGGTCGACCTGTAGTCAGAGAGAACGGCCTTTATGATCTTGACGTTCTCGAAGAAGTTGCAATTTCTCCCTTAGATACTCCTTCTCAGATTCAGTTCGTACATATGTGTCGTCGACCTTTTGTTTAGTCGTCAACGAGGGCGCGGCAACGATTCGATCAAGTACCACTCCATCCATCTCTGGATCCAAGGGACAACCCAACAGATGGAAGATTGTGGGAGCTATATCCAATATGTTTGCTTCATCAGGCACTTCTGGGGACTGAAGAGTACCGCGTCCTGAAATCAATAGTATTCCATGTGTGTCATGGTTTCCTTCGGACGCCCTGCCAGGGCCTGTAAGTTTGGGGACCAGGACCCTTGAGGATACAGAGTAGCCGCGGGTAGGGACGATAAGAAGATCCGGTGCTTCTTCGACAAATGGACCAGAGTAGATATCATCTCTTCTTAAGATCCGGTCAAATATTCGCTCCTGAGTCGTTGGATCGATTATTGCTAGGAGCTTTTCTGATAGCATGCGTATGAAGGCGTCATAGTCCTTAGATTCCACTGCACCCACCGTTTCCCTACCTTTGAGGTTCACTCTAAGTGAATTGGAATGAGATGAAGGCATCGAACCAACTTTCGTCTTTGCCCAATCAATTTCGTTTGGCGCGATCTTTGCTCCTCCCCAAGACAACATTGATGCGATGGCGCGAACGGGCCCATGAGTTGTGTAGTGACTCAGTCGCTGTGGGATCCCAGAGGGCGAGGTTGGGTTCAGAGAGTCTCGAATTCCAAATAATTTTAGAGTATTGATGAGGGCAAGAAGAACCAAGTCTCGCACGGTGAACCTCTGATACTTGCGTAGAAATCCATTCGCGATTAGCCAGCTATTCATGAAGAACTGTCGTTTAATCTTGCATTGACCATGGTCTGACACAATAATTATTGATGTGTCTTCTTCTATTCTAGCGAAGAGCTTTCCTAGATTATCATCGACGATCTTGTAGTATTCATCTATGACGCTCTCACCAAAGTGAAAATGGCCTAGGTGATCTCCGTCTCTATAGACAATGGCGAGGAAATCCCATTCTACCTTGTCCATGAGCAAAAATGCCAATTGGGTCTTTGATTCTATGTCTTCCTTTCCTTGTCGAAGCCAATCTTGTGGTCTATGGCGTAGTGTAGACCGGAGTGGCTTGACCGAATAAGTTGGCCAGCGACTGAAGATCTCTCCTTTCAATGACTGAGGAATAGTAAATACAGAATGAGGGCCTGGGATGGGTAGGCCCGAAACCATGAAGCCATTTACGTTGTCAGGAGGGTACGTGAAAGGGACATTGATGACAATAACTCTTCTTCCCATTTCACTTAACAAGGTCCAAATTGGTTTCGTTTTTCGGTCTCGCGCCGTAACAGGTGGTGGATCTGGATCCAACCCCCGGGCCACCAGGTTGCCGAAGATCGCATGCTTACCCGGATTCTTCCCTGTGAATAGAGATGCCCAAGCTGTCGGACTAACAAAGGGTATTGTTGATCTTAGGCGAGTCTTTATCCCTCCACTAATCAATTTCTCGATGTTGGGGAGTTCGCCCTTTGATATGAGTGGGTCAAGAACTTCCCACGAGGCGCCATCAAGGCCTACGAGCAAGACTCTAGGCAAAACGTGTAATTCAAACGAGTCTGTAAATAGACTGTTAAAAATTCTTTCGTGTCTATAATTCACTATAGGTTCAATCGAAAATATGGTTGACTAACAGGATTGATCACGATTTAGCTTGATCTACCTAGCTTCGCCACAGAAGCTGCGCTCTTCCTAATTTGAATTCCTGAGATAAAGGCCAATAGCGCAGCGATGGTTTGAAAAAGAATCCAAATAGAATCTGGAAGAATAACTTCAACGGCTGCAATAGGCATGAAGAGTGGAAAAACTGGCCCTCCAGCGAGGGCGTCAAGGGATAGATGTGACAGTCCAGCTGAAGCAGTAATCAAACCGGATGCTAGCGCTTCGTTTCTTCTTTTTCTGGATAGAAGAGCAATCAACACAGATGATAACACGATGAATATGATGGAGTGAGCTGGACGGCCGTAGACATTGAATCCAAGAAACTGAGGAATATGATCCGCATCAATTAGAGTCGTGAATGCTGTCGCTGTTAGAATCATAGTGAGATTAAATGAAAATAGACCAGTAAAGAGACCAATTGTGGCATTCTTTACAAGTTCGCAAGGGATGCAGATATCTGATGGAAAGCCAACTCCTCCACCTAAGGGATACAGGAATGCAAAAAGACTGAAAAAAAGAGTGCAAACGAGATACATTAACGACGACCGAAATGAAAGACTAAACGCCTTTCTAACCTGCATCTTGACAGTTTACTCTCCTACGCGCAAAGAGCAGATCCACCTATATGAAGAAAGATCGACACATATTCAAATTTTCAGTCCTGACCAGAAGCTCACAGCTCCTAGTCGTAGCGATTAAAAGCTTAGAGTTCATGTCTGAACAGATTCTTGATGTCTTGGTGGATAAAGAATCACTAACGCTAAACAAAGTTAGAGTGGCTCATACTATCAATCCACCATGGTTAAATGGCAAGAATTATGTTTCCATTGATCTGTGGATCCTAGAGTATCTCTGATTACCATCAATTGGAATGGTATCGAAGACACTCTTGAGTTACTGGAGTCCATCAAGAAGATAAATTATCAGAATATCGACATCGTGGTCGTCGATAATGGTTCCGAGGGACAAGACGTAACAATCCTAAAGGAACGGTACGGGGACTGGATTCATCTCGTCGAGAATGATAGGAACTATGGTTTTGCCGAAGGGGCGAACAAGGGCTTGAGATACGCATTAGATAATCTTAACCCGGATTACCTAGTAGTACTGGACAATGATACTACAGTCGAGCCCGAATTTCTCGACGACTCTGTGAAACTAGCTGAAGAGAGACCAGAAATAGGGTTTATCGGAGGAAAAATTCGGATTCCAGGTAGCGACGATGTCTGGACTGGGTGCTCTTACCGAAAGTGGTGGAGGATAGGGACTCCCAGAGTTGACCCGAATTCTCCTATTACGGAAATAGATGTTGCCGCTGGGTGCCGCCAGTTCATGACCCGAAGAGTACTTGACACGGTGGGTCTTTACGACCCCACCTACAGCGCAAGCTATGATAATATTGAGATCTGTCTAAGAGCAAAGAAGGCCGGTTTTAGAATATTTTATGTGCCCACTTCCGTAGTCTGGCATAAACACAGTAGATCGCGTGCTAGACTTCTTAACGATCCGAGACATTATCAAGTTGTTCGCCAGAACGCCAAGGAAGGATTGAAGGCGCGAATTCGAATACTACGTGAATATTCACATCCACTGAATCGACCCACTCAATTCATTATCCTCTTCGGTTACATCCTACCGCAGTCTATCATTTCGTCAATTCTAAATCCTGACAATCCTCTCACTTTGAGAAATTTCTTAGGCATATTTTTCTATCATCCAATCGTTAAACTTCTAAAACCTCTGATGTCAAGAATAGCTCGTTAGAGTGTTCAGTAGAGTGCTTCCATGAAAGCGACAGGACTCCTGCAGTCATGTATGGGGAGGATAAAGAATGAGTAGCCAGGAGTCGAAGTCTTGACTGACGCCTTTGACACACCAAAAGTAGCAAGAGGCACTCTCTATTTTGCGGGAGAAAAAATAACAAATAGAATGATGGCCTTGGGCTTTTCGGCGGCTATCGCTCGGATTCTTACACAGACCGATATCGGTTTGTACTCGCTTCTAACGTTCGCAACAAGTGCTTTTGCTGCTTTTACCTATCTCGCAATTCACATGGCCTCGACGAAGTTTGTATCAGACGCTGTAGGAAGGCAAGACTACTCGGCGGCTGGTGCAGCAGCAAGAGGTGGGCGAAGACTGTTGCTTGTAGTTTCTATCCCAAGTTTAGCTGTAGGCGTTTTAGTGTCACCATGGGTAGCTAGTCTGGGTCTAGCATCTGAGGAACATGGGTTACTTGTAGCACTCGCTTTCACTTCAGCCTTCTTCCTAAACATCGCAATGCTCCTGTACGGAGAGATGCTTGGACTCGGCATGTTCTTGAGGGCTGCAATGGCCAATTTGGTTCACGGTACCTCACACTATGGGGTAGGGTTGCTTTTTGCAATACTGGGATTCGGCGTCCTTGGCTTGGTATCGGGTTGGATTGTGGCTGGAATTATTGTAGTACTGGCGTCACTCTGGTTCCTAAAGGGGAAGCTCAAGAGTAATTACATACTGTCAAGTAAAACCATCATATCCTTCAGTGCTCCTGTAGCTGTGGCAGGGATACTCAACCTCTTCCATAACTGGGCAGACGTTACGCTACTCTATACGCTAACAGGAAATTTTGAAACTACGGGGGTGTATTTCTTGATGGTATCTGGAGCAACCGTTCTATCTTTTCTTTGGGTTTCGATAGGAAGAGTCGCTTTTCCTTTGATCTCGGCCTCTTATGCAAAGACCGGTCAGGCTGGACTTGTTGAACCAATACGAGTAGCTACTAGGCTTCTGAATATTCTCGTTATCCCGTTAGGAGTATCGTTGGCAGCCGTAGCACCGACAGCAATAGAAACTCTTTACGGAGAGTCATATCTATCGGGATCCCTATCTCTGAGCATCTTGGCTGCAACGTCCATTCTTCCTGCATATTCTACTCTGGAAATGGACGTTATGAAAGGAATAGGATATACCAAACATTTCTTATCGATTGGGGTTGCGGCACTTCTAGTTGACGTAGTCGCGGTGACTATTCTAGCAGGCCCACTGGGAACGACTGGAGGAGCCCTTGCCCGGGTCTTCCTATGGGGGACAAGCGTGATCATAGGATACTGGGTCTTGAGAAAGAAAGTGAAGATACCCTTCGGTGAGGGACTTTTCCGTTCCCTCATGCTAGCAATTGTCATGGGCTTGTCGTTGGTTTTGGCAGAACAATTTCTTCTAATTCCATATTCTCAACCTCTTCAGGTAAGAATTCTGACCGATCTGGTAGTTTTTGTCCTGATTGGTATTGTAGCAGGGAGAGGACTCAGGGTGTTCAAACGTCATGACTTCGAGCTCATGAAACAAGCGCTGCCAAGTAGACTAACAGGACTGGTTGACCGGGCCAGCCAGTTGCTAATTTGGGACCGCTAGAGGCAGAAAATCCATTGCTCAGTTAGGTGTTTCATTTCCTTTGTTCTAATACTTCCTTGAGAAATCCTTCTAGCGTGGCCCAATGTTTCTCATATGAGAATTGCTCTTGGTTCTCGTGAATTCTAGTTCTCAGCTCCTTCATGAAGTCTATATCTAGAAGTTTTGTTTTCAGATCTTCTGCATTCGCGTAGCATAGGCCCAATTGATGTTTAGATAGGAATTTTTCGAAAGTAGGAAGGATTCCTGTGGGCATTACAATAGGAATAGCTGTAGCGATTCCTGCGGTGAATCGGTTGGGTGGACTGTTCTCGAAAGTAGCTGGTGAATTCAAAGGAAGTGAACGATCGTAAGTCACCAAAGTAGCATCAAACTGGCTTGCAAAAGTCGCCAGTTCACCAGTTTCGAACTTATGGTAGCTGAAACCGTGTAGATATTCACTTTGGCGACTATCGTCCTTGTAGTTGAAAAGGTGAACATGTATTCCTTGAGCGGCTATTTGAAGTAGTTGCTGAAGAAGATCCTCTGATGTTCGTGAGAAATCTCCATGACCGAGAAAGAGTAGATGGGGCTCGCCGTCTCTTTCAGACAGAAGGGGTAATCTTTGGTTGGCGTAGAAGTTGCTCGAAAGATACTCCCAAAAGACTAGATGTGGTACGTTATCTGGCACATGGACACGCGTATGAATGTAGTGCCACATTTCTTCAGTAGCCGCGATAATCCCGTTAACTGATGGTAGTATTCGAGCAGAGTAGGCGTTTTCCAACTTGATCAACCATTCGGGGACTAATGCGGGATACATGATCAATCTATGGACTACAGGTATGCGCAGCTGCAGTTTCAAGATACTATTGATCTCTGGATGGACACCACTGCTCCAGGCGGAATAAATCAAGTCTGGTTGGTATCTTCGGATCACGTCTGAAATCTGGTCGCGGAGCCTGCCGAGGGCATCTAATGCGACCTTAGCTACTATTGTTTCAAGACCCTTGCCTCTAACAAATCGAGAATTGCCATAGAGATTGACCAAAGGCGTACCCGGTGGGGTAAGAGGGCTTTGATGAACCCTAAACTGCGCGTTAACCACCAAAGTTTCATGGTTAAATTGTTTGAAGAGAAATAGATCGTTTAGTACATGATATGCTGGCGATTCAGCCAGATAGAGGATGCGCATCTATGCGTTTACTCTAGATATATTCTGATAGATGAGCGCGGTAAAATTCCACTGTCTTTTCCATTCCGTTATCGAGGTTAGTTTTGGGATGCCAACCAAGAACTTCACCGATCTTCTGGGGAGTAATTGAGACATCGCCAACCTCGACCTGCTTTCGCTCTTCAGGCCAAGGAACTAGTGCTAGTTTTCCGGATCGCGCCTTGGAGATCACTACCTTTGCTATATCGATCAATGTAGTTTTCTCTCCAGATCCGACAAAGAAGACTTCTCCGTTTGCTCGTTGGTCCTGGGCTCCTAAGATTAGAGCGTCTATGGAATCATTGATGAAAACCAGGTCCCGAGTTTGTGTCCCCGGCTCATACACTGGTATGATTTCGTCGTTCAGTGCCAATTTAATGAAACGATTAACCACGCCATAGCTAGGATTTCTCATCTGTGCGCGAGGACCATACGCGTTGGTAACCCTCATTGAAGTGGTGTAGATGCCATATGCTGCAGTGTAGATCAGATGGTACTTCTCAGCTACCGATTTATTGGCGCTATAGATGTCCCTTGGAAATTCGGGATGATTTTCATCAATGGGATTCTTGCGCATAACACCTACCTGGGATCGAGTGCCTACGTAGACTATCTTGGCACTATCATTGTACTTCCTGACGGCCTCCAGTACGTTCAAGTTCCCTCTGCAATTAATCTCCACATCAAGAAACGGATCAGTCATTGAATCTACATGGCTAACCTGGGCGGCGCAATTGAATACGACGTCTTTATCTCTGATATACTTCGAGAGCATCTCAGGATCTCTCACATCGCCGCGAACGTCTTCGATCTTATCGGAAATCTCTGCTATAGATGCAAGATTTCCACCATACTGCGGTAATAACGGGTCGTAGGAGGTGACTTTTGCTCCGAGCTTGACCAGAGATACTGCTAGACTGCTTCCAAAGAAGCCGAGTCCACCAGTGATCAGAACCCTCTGGCCGTCCATCGACGAAAGTGAATAGACCATTTATGCTTCGCCTTAGAAGGGCGGTCACTACTCGTATTTGTGGTTGCCTTCTAATACTTCAAGAAAAGAACATTCAACTTATTTACGATGTCCAATATTCCAAACCTCTGGTCTTCACATCCTCAGAGCTAAAGCGAAAATTCAAGGGAAAATCCGTTCTAATCACCGGGGGTCTAGGATTTGTGGGAAGTAATCTTGCCGCGCGACTGACAGAATATGGTTCTGATGTGACCATTCTTACAAAATCTACGGAGAAGAGCAAGAATGTTAGGGAAATATCGTTTCCCTTAAACATAGTCGTCGGGAACCTAACCAACAAAGCTGCTGTCAGAAAACTGGTCAAAGACAAGGACTACATCTTTCACCTGGCAGCTCAAACTAGTCGAATTGCGTCCATGAAGTCCCCATTGGTCGACGTTGCTTCGAATGTAAAGGGAACAATGACACTTCTTGAGGCATGTAGAGATGAAACTTCTCATGCTGCTATCGCCTCAGTGGGGTCAGTAACACAGGTAGGAAAGACTGACAAGAAAGTTGTTGACGAACATCGCTTTCCTCAACCATTAACGATCTATGATGCAGACAAATTGACTTGCGAAAGATACTTCAACATTTACCACGAAGCTCACGGATTACATACTGTTTTCCTCAGGCTTTCCACCTTATATGGGGAAAGGCAACAGATCACTAGCACCCAGACTGGTGCTGTTAATTTCTTCATTGGTAGAGCACTCCAAGGGAAATCTATTGAAATCTTCGGCACTCCAAGCTATTTACGAGATTTCCTCTACGTCGAGAATGTGGTCGACGCATTATTGTTCTCTACCTCAAGTAAGAATACCAAAGGTGAAGTATATCAGATATGTTCTGGAAAAAGTATTCCATTTATTGAAATGATTGAACAGATCACGCTCGAGGTAAAGAGCCAAACTGGACAGAAAACCTCACTTCTATATCGAAATTGGCCTGAGGATTGGAAAATGGTAGATCCTGGAGATTTTGTTGGAACCTTCAAGAAATTCAATAGGGCAACCGGGTGGCTTCCCAAAATAGGGTTCAAGGAGGGAATAAGGAGAACCGTTAGCTTCTACAAGGAGAACCTTAAGGAATATGCCTAGCTAAAGGCTTAGAGAAGTGCCTTTATCCGGCTATTCATTTCTCCTCTTTCAAATCACCAGTCAATATATTCATCCGATCAACCCTGACAGAAGAGTATCCTAAATAGGAGTGAAAACTATGTTTTGATGCATGAGTAGCCAGAACACAAGTACTAGAAATCGATCATGTAGGATATGCAAGAGCGAGAATCTTCTCGAGTTTCTGAAGTTGGGATCTATGCCCCTTGCAAATGGTTTCTTGAAGCCTGAGCACATAAACGATGAAGAGCCAAGCTTCCCTCTTGACATGCATTATTGTACCAACTGCGGCCTTGTTCAACTCTTGGACATTGTACCGAAAGAATCGCTGTTCAAATATTATGTCTATTATTCATCTATCTCGAAGGCCTTCTCAAATCACTGTGCGGAGATGGCAGAAGAGGTCGTTGAGCGCTTTGCTAGTTCAACTGATTCATTGGTTGTTGAAATAGGAAGCAACGATGGAGTCTTTCTGAAGCAGCTAAGGAAACACAATGTCAAGCTTGTTGGTGTAGAGCCAGCTTCTAACTTAGCTGAAACAGCTCGAGCAGAGGGCTTGGAAACGATCAACGATTTTTTCAGCGAAGAAGTAGCTCTAAAGCTGGTCAAGAGCAAGGGGAATGCAAGCGTAATTATCTCTACCAATACCATCAGTCACATTAACGATCTGGAAGGGCTTATGAGAGGGATCGACATACTCCTGAATGAAAAGGGAGTATTCATACTTGAGGACCCATACTTTGTTGATGTCATAGAAAATAATGAATACGATCAAATTTACCACGAACATCTTTCCTATTTTTCCGTGAGGCCGCTTGTACACCTATTCGGACAATTTGGGATGGAGATTTTTGATATAAAAAGGGAGCCAGAAATTCATGGAGGATCTATCCGCGTATACGTGCGGCGTCGAGTGTCTGATTCTGCGCTACCTGAAGCAGTAGACAAGCATTTGGCTCTTGAAAAGAGTATGAGATTAGATCAGCAGGACAGATATCTAGAATTTGCTTCTAAAGTCAATCTCGCCAGGGATGAACTATCTGATCTCTTAAAGAAACTCAAGGGAGAAGGGAAGCGGGTCGTCGGATATGGCGCTTCATCGAAGGGCAATGTGATACTGAATTTCTGCAACATCGGACCTGAAACTCTAGACTACATTGCAGATGCGACACCCTCAAAACAGGGACTCTATACTCCAGGAAAACACATCCCAGTTTTAGCTGAGGAAAAGTTCCGGGAAGACTACCCAGATTATGCAGTGCTCTTCGCATGGAACTTCGCAGATGAGATTCTCCAGAAACAACGCCAGTACCGTGAAGGAGGGGGGAAGTTTATACTGCCCGTACCGACGCCTAGGATATCATCCTGAACAAGGACTAGTCTAGTGGTTAGTCGTTGATGAACCAGTGATGAATTTCTTCACTCATTAAATCATCTTTTAGGTAACAAATTCTCGAACTGCATCACAGACATATTGAACTTTTTCCTGCGTGAGCTGCGGGTACATGGGTAATGATAGAATTTCTGAAACTAGCTTCTCTGTATGTGGTAGACGTCCCCTAAGTTTGGGCGGAATTGGGGGCTGCAGATGACATGGAATTGGGTAATGAATACCAGTGGAAATTCCCTTTCGTTGGAGGTGGGCGACTAGCCTATCGCGCTTCTTCGTCTGTATTACGAAGAGATGGTAGACATGATGTCCCCATCTCTTTTCCGCGGGAAGGCGAACTGGGAAAGTATGCATTAGATCTCTATAGGCCTTAGCCCACGTCCGTCGGGCATTATTGGCATTCTCTAGCACTTTCAATTGTTGAATGCCGACTGCAGCACTTATCTCGCTCATTCTATAATTATAACCAAGAATCTGATGCTCGTACTTGGAGGACATCCCGTGATTTCTTAGAAGTCGAATCTTTCCATCCAATGTTGGATCTTCTGTAACAACCATTCCGCCGTCACCGCAGACGGTCATATTCTTAGAAGGATAGAAGCTAAAGCAACTCAAGTCGCCAAAGCTCCCTACTCGTCTTCCTTTATACATCGAACCTGCTGCCTGAGCACAGTCCTCAATCAGAAACAAGCCATTAGCTCTAGCCATCTCGGATAACGGTGAAAGATCAGCCGGGTGTCCGTACAAATGAACGACCAGCATTCCTTTGGCCGACCTCAGCATGGATTTAGTGATGATTTTAGGATCAATTGTATACGTTAGTGGGTCGACATCCACGAAGAGAGGAATAGCTCCAAGATTCAATATGGGCTCGACTGTAGGGAAAGCTGTATGTGAAGGGACTATGATCCGATCGCCTCTACCTACATTCATAGCAGTTAGAGCAAGATGAATCGCTGATGTTCCAGAGCTTACTCCTATTGCAAATTTATTGTTTACAAACCTTGCAAAGTCTTTTTCAAATTCACTCAACTTTGATCCATGAATAAACCACCCTGAGTCAAGGACACTCTTCACGGCGTTCCTGACGCCGTCGTCAACATGTACTTCTGACAGGTTGACTTTCATGTGGATTCTTCACCCTCAGGAATGATTGCAAGAAACTAACGGTATCTCCTACTGCTTCTTTGAGACTATCTCCAGTCACCACCCCTAGTCTCTTTGCTTTGTCATCACTCACTACATAGGAAGTTTGATTCAGAATCGGGGCTTCGGTTACTTTCACCGTGAGATCGGCTACGTGGGGCCGAATCAGGTCTACAATTTCTCGGACGCTTGCATTTTGAGTCAAGATGTTGTAAACCTCTCCGCTTCCTTTCTTCGATTTCATCATGAAGATAAAGGCGTCGAGTCCATCTGATAGAGTTAGATAAGGACGTTTCTGGTCATAGGCATCTTTCCACACAGTCAGAGGTTGTCCCGTACAGGCCTGGAAGACGAAGCGATTTACGGCAGTATGAAAACGCATTCCAATACTGGTACCACAGATCGTCCCGAAACGGAGGACAAAACCCTCTATGTCGCCGGCTTTGGCCGGACCGATAATCTCGTGTTCCCCTACAAGCTTGTACTTTGCATATGGTGTCTGTGGATTTGGTGTGGTCTCTTCGGTCACAATACCTTCCGATGGACCATAGACGCTCGTGGTAGATGGGTAGATTATTTTTCTTACACTGTGCTTCAAACATGCCTGAACCAGTTTTCTTGTGGCTTTTGCATTAACTTCCTCTGTCAGCTCTGGTATGGCCAAAGTCCCTGGGGCATCGGTTATCGCAGCAAGGTGAAATACTACGTCTATTCCGTCCAGCGCGCGATCTAGATCTCCATCCTCCCGGATATCACCCTCGACCAACTCATACTCTATATTGCTAGGCAAGTTGAAAAGAGAACAGTATCTTTGCGTGAAGAAGTTGTCCAAGATTCGAACCATGGATAAGTCTTGAGTTCCAGAGAGCTCTCTGATCAGCTGAGAGCCTATATGGCCGAGTCCTCCCGTCACAAGAACGTTTGTCATAGACAAAGCCTTTGACTAGGGATGTCGGTTTTCATTTCCCATATCGTCTGTTTTGTCAATCTAAATATATTTCCACAGGTTTTGACGATAGAAGTCAAGAGTGGTCCTCAGGCCCTCGTCTATTGTGGTCAGTGGAACCCATCCCAATCTATCCGCAATTTTACGTATATCGATAGAAACATCCCCTACTTCTAGCCTCTTTCTCTCATCAGGCCATGGGATCTCTGTTACTTTACCGGTACCAGCTAACGTTGATATCTTCTTTGCAAGATCAAGCAACCGTATTTCTTTTCCAGATCCAACAAAAAAAGCTTCGCCATTTGCATTCGGATTATAGGCACCTGTCATTAACGCGTCCACAACATCTTCTACGTAAATTAGGTCACGAGTCTGTTGTCCAGGTGCGTAGACGGAAATCTCTTTTTCTCTCAGTGCGAGCCCTATGAAGAAGTTGACCACTCCGTAGCCCGGATTCTTCACTTGCGCGCGAGGACCATATGCATTAGTTATTCTCATACAAGTCGTGTACATTCCATAAGCTGAATGATAGATCAGATGGTACTTCTCAGCGGCAGACTTGTTCGCGCTATAGATATCTCTAGAGAACTCTGGATGATCCTCGTCCACGGGTTTGTACATCATACTTCCGACTTGAGACCTCGTGCCCGCATACACAATCCTTGCATCGTCATTGAACTTCCTGGCTGCTTCGAGCAAGTTCAGATTTCCAATGCAATTGATCTCCAGATCCAAGAACGGATTGACCATCGACTCGGTGTGACTGACTTGGGCAGCACAGTTGAAAATCACTTCACAATCTCTTACTTCTTTTGCGAGTGCATCAGGGTCTCTCACATCGGAATGCACCACCTTGACTTTCTTCTCTATCTCCTCTATTGCGGCCATATTTCCACCATACTGAGGAAGTAACGCGTCGTATAGCACTACTTTTGCGCCGGATGCAACTAGACGATGGGCTAGATTGCTTCCTATGAAACCAAGTCCTCCAGTTATCAGGACGCGTTGATCGCGTATGTCAGGGATAGAAAAGGCCAACCGGTCATTCTACCTTCTCTGGGTCTTCACCTATTGCATGATGTCGCTAGATGGTCTTGGGCCTGCTTTGCAAGTACCTTCAGCGCGTCATCTATGTTCAGTGGTTTAGCGCCTAGTTCTCTCTCGATCTTCGAAACATTGAGAGATGTATCATGAGGCCTAGGAGCAACTTGTCTTAATTCTTCACTTAATATTGGCTTTATGAGCGACGCGTTAAGATTGAATACGTTTGCTATCTTTACTGCGAAATCGTAACGGCTTAGCTGAGAGTCTCCCGCTACGTGAAAGAGACCCCTTGAATCCTTCATCACCAATCGACACAAGTTTCGTGCTAAATCCTGAGCCAATGTGGGCGAGCTTACCTGATCAGTTACTCCTCGAATTCTATCTCCAGTGACTAGTTTCCTATAGACCCAGTTTGCGAAGTTTTCGGCTTTTCCTGAGCTTGTATCTGAAGGCTCGTTGTGACATCTCCAGGTGAATATGACTGAAGGCCGAACAATAACAAAATCCTTACAATTCTCAATGACGGCCTTCTCGCCATCACGTTTTACTTGACCGTAGTAGTTCACAGGATTTGGCGTGTCGGTTTCCTTGTAGTTTCCCGCTTTTCCATCGAAGACATAATCTGTTGAAACGTACACCATTTTTGCTCCAAGTGCACTACATGCCTTCGCAACATATTGAGTACCAAGCGAATTCACCTCTCTGGCATGTTTTCGATCGGTCTCACACCGTTCGACGTCGTTGAAGGCGGCCAAATCTATTACTGTTTGTGGCCTAACTGATTCGATCAAGCGGCGAACATCGCTATTGGATGTTTTGTCCAGCCTTGAAGATCGACCAACTGGAAGCTGAGGCTTTCGAATCATATACGTGGCAAATACTTCTGCTCCTTCCTCCATCAATGTGGGGATTAGGTGTGAACCCACCTGGCCTCCTCCTCCTAGAACGAGAATTTTCAAACGAATTATCTCTATTCAACTAAGGCTTGGAAGTGTCGTTGATCACGGGGATCGGCACAGGTATGATGAATCTCCCACCCTTCATTTGATAATTTATCTCCTTCTCCAGGATTTCATTCTTGTAGTTCCAGGCTAGCATCAAGGCGTAATTAGGGGGGTCGGAGACAAACCGCTTTGGTGATACTACTGGTATTCGAACGCCAGGAGAGTATAGACCTTGCTTTGAGGGGGTCGCATCAACGATGTAATCTAGAGTCTCCGGGCCAATTCCGCAATAGTTGAGTAGTATATTTCCTTTCGCAGGAGCCCCGTATCCTGCCAAAGAATTGCCTTCGTCTTTCAACCTACGAACAAGCGAAACGAGTTGTCCTTTGCTTGATTCGACCTTCGCGGAGAATCCAGAATAGGTCTCAAATTGATCCAATTTCATTTCTAGCTCTAATTTGATCAACTGGCTAACTGATACGGGAATCTCAGTAGTTCGCTTGCGAGATGCAAATACGCGTATAGATCCTCCATGAACGCCAAAACGCTTTACATCGTGGATCTCCATCCCAAATTGTCCGAATAGGTGTACAAGCGGCCTCACGGAAAAATAGGAAAGATGTTCGTGGTAAATCGTATCATACTCAACATTTCTGAGCAGATCTACTAGATATGGAAACTCGCAGATGAATACGCCGTCATCCGTAAGCAGTATGTCTGTCGCTTCTAAGAGACCTCTAAGATCATCGATGTGTCCTACAACATTGCATCCCACGATGACATTGGCCTGACCCCTTGATTGGACGATCTCTACTGCAACCTCCTTTGAAAAGAAGTTGTTTATGGTATCTATTCCAGTAGCTAGAGCTAATGAAGCAATATTTTCAGCTGGTTCTACGCCCAGTACGCGTATTCTACTCTGATCTATGTTCTTGAGAAGGACGCCGTCGTTGCTCCCGATTTCTACAACTAATGGACGCTTCTGGGACTTTAACTGGACTTCAATATCTCGTGCCAATTCCACAAAATGTAGAGGGATGGTTTTGCTCATAGAGGAGTAGTAGATGTACTCCTTGAAGAGAGCCTCCTTAGGCACCACGTCGACGAGTTGTACAAGGTTACAGTATGTGCAAAAGTATACGTCTAACGGATAGCGATGCTCCTCGAAGTTCAACTGAGCTTCAGAGATGAAACTGTTAACCAGGGGAACATTTCCCAGTGACAGGAACTTGAGGAGCGATTTTCGCTCGCAGATTCGACATTTTTTGTTATGAACGATGAGTGACTTGTTCGTCGTCGATTGACTCAAACTCATGTGGGACGATGATCTTAAATCTGGCAAGAAGGTCTCATTCCTTAGTTCATGGAAATGTTTCAGTTAGTACCTCATATTGTATGAAGTAACCTTCACGATTAATTCTTTGTAATTTAGTTTCTACGCCTATAAATGATAATAGATTTTTTTTCACATCGATTTTACTCATGATCAGAAGAGACATTTACTTACGAATGCGAAGCTGGCCTTGCTTGTACAGCTCATAACCCAAAGTCAGAGGGACAACAACAGCGCATAATCCAGCCGCTGTGAAGACTTGTCCACTAGTATTCCCAAAAAGGAAAGGTTGCTTCTGAATCAATACTGCCATATAAAATGCCACGATCGTAAGCATTGCTGCGGCGCCTCCGATTACCCCGATGATGAAGGCCTCGACTCTATGACTCGCTAGTTCCTTTCCAATATTTGACAAAAGGTTTCCTCCTAGTTTCCACGGGGGTCATATATCAGCTTTGAGACTAGGCGTCACTTGATATCGTGCATTTCTAATTATGCGATATGGATCTAGATACTACTGTTTGCCTCTGGAGAATCCCTATTTTGTTCCTAGTAGTGCAATCTTGCTATCTAGCTCTGATAGATCAGCATGAATTTGTCCATTAAGTAGATTCAAAAATTTTGTCTGCACATCCAAGTATTTCAGGACCTGAGTCTCCCATTGGAGACTCCAATCAACGGCGGCTCTGGAATATACATCCTCCTCTATAGGCTCGCTCTCCTCCCATTCCACGATCTCGATCCATCTGTCTGTCAGGGTTAGAGCTGTACTGACCAGCTCGGGGTTCGCTTGTGCCGTTCGGTCCACCATGGAATTGCGCCATAGTTGGAGTCCTACTCTAGTGTCGGGGAGAGGCTGCATCATGATGGTTAATAGCTGGATATCTCTATTGATCTGGTTTCTGAGTGCGAGTACGTCGGAGACGCGTTCTTCTTGTGCCTCTGTTTGGGTAGATTGACTAATCATCGCCGTATTCTGCTTCTCCAGCTCTTCGATGCGAAGGGCAAGGCTTTCTGCATCAGCTGCCATCAATTCGTTCCGAACACCGAGTTCCAGGTTGGATTGCTTGACAATTTGGAGTTCAGTGGCTAGGTTCGCAAGGCGTACGGAAAGCACTTCTCTTTCTTCGTGAAGAGGAACGTTTGAGGCGAGAACCGTCTGAAGTTGATTGTTGAAGGTTGTTGCGCCGCCAGTGAATCCCAGAGTAAATGCAAGAATCACAAGAATGATTGTAGCCATACTGATTGTTCTTCCATGTTTCTCGCGTTGTGATGACATGACTGAGGTTAGATTAGAGCTACACTTTGATATTAACGATACCTAAGAACCTGTTCGACTCTCGCCTAGGATGCCTGTTGTCATCGCAAGCATTGCGATCCCAAGAGTTATAGCTGCGATCACCAGTGACATATCCAACAATGCTACTATTCCAACAGAGAAGTTGAGAACAGAAACCGCTATCAAGAGTCCTGTAATCTTCCTGACTCCGGTTGCTGAAGCCATTCCCTCGGATAATATGGCTATGGACCATATCTGGATCGCAGCTCGAATAATGCTGATCTCGGGGGAAAGTCGACTAATGAATAAAGTCGTTGCGAACTGTGGAAGCAATGCTATGGCGATGCTGGCCATTAGCGGACGAACCTGCCTAGAAGACTGACGTGTAATCAATCCACTTAGCAGCTGGACAAAAAGAAAGGTGCCGAGCCAACCACCGACTATTGGTGACAGTGCTGGCTGCAAAATGCTATTCTGGGAGGTGACGAGCAAGATCTGAACTTCGCGTGTGCCCACGTGCGCAAAGAATCCCAGCTGAAGAACTGTTATGACGGTGAGAAGTGAGGTGGAGGATGCAGCAGAAGCAAAGCGTAGGAGAGGCCCCAGAGCCAAAAGATCAGCTATTTGCATTATAGTTCTCGGGGGTGGTGCACCACCATGCTGAAAGTCTCTGCCGAGTGCAGTTAGAATATAGAGGCCGTCAACATCTTTGCCGATGTAGTCATGCAACCTATCTAGATGATAGTAGATAGATCCTACGCTCATGCCAGTGCCCTCTCGAATTGCCTTTAGCGAAACCGGTCCATGCTGTTCTATGAACTTCAGCAGATGCTGACGACCGGACTGTTTATTTTCGTTGGTATTAGACAACGAGACTTGATTATTCTCAGGCTCTTGCATTTACAAACACTCTAGAATATTCTGGAACTATTCAGCTAGATATCTTGTACATAATGGTTATAAACTAAATATGGACATCAATTTGCTGATGAACAAATCAGCAGGATACTTCGCACTCGCAATCGCAGCTATCTTAGGCCTCGGAATAGCACTAACACTCGCACCAGTCCAGACTGCAGTTACCGTCCACTCTACTCTAACAACTGACAGCACAGCCATGAGGGCTGGTGACGTCATAACAACTGTGTTAGATGGACAGGGCGGAATACAAATGTCAATTGATGCGTCCACCTACCTCGCTGACGGACAGGTCCTTATTGCCGCTGACCCTTCAGCGGTATCAGTGAACGGTGTGGTCTACAACGAGGATCCAGCAACCTATGGTGGTGTCTTCATGACTGACACAGCAGTAACATTCTCTACTGCCGCCATCGGCGGATCCGCAATCGTCTTCGACTCTTCACCATAAGAAAGCACAATTAACCGTAGCAAAAGCTACGGTTTCCTTTTTTCTTTTTTTTTGTAATCACAGTTTAGCCCAGACTCTATAACAACCGCTAATACAAGGATTTGTTGCTGGTATGTGTCTAGACTACCTTAGAACGCGGACGAGGAGAAATAACCTGAACAACTGAATATGTGAGACCAGCTCATCATAGTGAGATCCGTAGATGTAATTCCTTATACTCCCCCGCTAGTATTTTCTGAAAGTCCTGTGTTCTTTAGTTTCTTTGCTTGATAAAAGGAATAGATGGAAACCAAGAGAGAAAACAATGATACGAGCAACAAAATAACCAGTATCATTCCCCCTGTGCCAACACCAAGTTCGGGTATAGACAAAGATCTCCATATGCCGCGAACATAACCCTCTCTTAGGTCAGTACTGAAAACTGTGAACCGGTAAAAGCCGGCTTTGTCAGTGACCAGAGTAGTTTCGTAGTGATTGATGTTCTCTTTAGTGTCTAGTATCCGTCGTGGTTCTAGTACTTGGATGCCAAAATTGGTCCCGGAAGCTTGAAATTCTATGCTACTTCCTTCTCTAGCTTGACGTTCACTCACCGGAAAGTCAAAATTTGTCATTTTACCAACTCTAACATGGAAGGTATCTGTTACCGCGTAGGGATTGGTCGATTGGTACAAGAAAGCGCCAGCAGTCACTATGGATATAATTATAGCAAAATATGTAAGAATTTGATACTTTTTTCGTTGATCGATTTCCATTGCTTTTACAGTCAAGGACATAAAAAGCGTAGCTATATCTCCTTAAACTCTAGTTCTATTTACAAAATGAATATATAGGCCTTGATTGAAAATGTCGTCAATCGACAATGAACAAATCCGCAGGATACTTC
>DAEN01000078.1 GCA_002495315.1 Thaumarchaeota archaeon UBA141 | reverse complement strand
CCATTAGGGCAACAAAAGTCGAAGCAGGCCTAAATGGGAAAAAATTAACCCTGAGTAACATTGTCGAGGCTACAAAGCCTCTAGAAGAGCTAAAACCTACTGCTTCTATTCATGGAGGGCCTGAGTACAAACGGGCCATAAGCAAGGTTCTAGTACGCGATACTGTTAAGAAGGCAGTTGAACGCTTGGGGCAAACTGTTTCCTAGTCAGTCTTCCAGAATCTCCTCTGGAGCCAAATCCATAAATCCGAACTACTGATGCTTGTGTTCTATCTTAGAATCGCAGATCGCCGTGCTTCTTGATGAAGGGGATTAGACCTCCTTCGTCGAGTATTGCTGTCATCTGTTCTGACAATGCTGGGAATTCTATCAACGTGCCTTGGGTCTTATTTTGGATCTTTCCTGCTATCAGGTCTAGTTCCAATACATCTCCTTCCTTGATGGCATCCGTATCGCATATGATTACTGGGAGTCCAATAGTTATGGCATTGCGATAGAATATCCTAGCGAAGGATTTTGCTAGAACTGCACCTACTCCAAGTATCTTTATGACTGTCGGCGCATGCTCTCTGCTAGAACCTAGTCCGAAGTTCTTCCCAGCGACCACGAAGTCACCCTGCTGTACATTTGGGGCGAAATCGTTACGTGCGTCTTCAAGGGTATGTTTTGATAACTCATCCAACTTCGAGCGTAGGTGGAAATACCGCCCTGAGGAGATATGGTCTGTGCTGATCCCGTCGCCGAACTTCCAGGCCTTTCCTTCGGTGGGCACTATTTGACCTCCTTTGGATGGGTAATTCTTCCAGTTAGAGCAGTTGCGGCAGCCACAGCAGGGGAGCTGAGATATGTAAACGCTTTTGGATTTCCCATTCTACCCTGGAAATTCCTGTTAGTTGTACCGAGGACTACCTCGCCATCTGCAGGGACGCCGCCAAGAGCACCGAAACACATTCCGCATCCGGATGGGGTGATCATGGCGCCTGCCTCTATTAGTGTGTTGATGGTTCCATTCTTGAAGGCTTTTGCGTATATCTCTGCCGAAGCCGGTGTGACTAGAAGCCTTGTTCCCTGAGCCACCTTCTTCCCACCAAGAATCGCTGCAGCGATCTGCAGGTCCTCGAGCCTAGCATTGGTACAGCTACCTATGAAGACAGCATCTACCTTCACTTCCCCGATATCATCAATGGGTTTTACGGTATCGACGGCATGAGGAAGAGCGATCATCGGTTGAAGATCACTTGAATCGATCTCGATCACGCGCTCAAAGGTTGCGTCACTATCGGATGTTACGGGAACAAATGTCTCATCTCTTCCTCGGCTGCTTAGATAGCTCCTGGTTATTTCGTCGCTAGGAATGAGTCCTGCCTTTGCTCCACCTTCAACAACCATGTTTGATAGGACGAACCTTTCGTTCATTGGCATCTCTTCTATTGCTTTTCCATGAAACTCAAGGGATTTGTAGGTGGCACCGTCAGCACCTAAGAGTCCTATCAAGTGTAGTATGATGTCCTTTGAATACACACCCTCTGCAAGACTACCGTCGACAATTATCTTGTATGTCTCTGGAACGCGGAGCCAGGTCTTCCGGAGTGCCATAGATACAGCTATGTCGGTAGCTCCCATTCCCGTAGCAAAAGCTCCTAGAGCTCCAGCCATGACAGTATGAGAATCAGTTCCCACGATTATCTGACCGGGTGATGCAAACCGCTCGGCCATGACTTGGTGACAGATGCCTGTTCCGGCCTCGCAGAAGTGGCAACCCTCCTGAGATGCGAACTTTCTCAGCAACGACTGATTATTGGTTAGATCTTTTTGAGGACTAGGGACCGCGTGATCTATGAAAATGATAGTTTTCGAGGGGTCAGCCACATGCTCAATACCTAGTTCTTTAAGCTGCTTGAGAACTAAGGGCCCACTGGCATCATGAGTGAAGGCCCAGTCGACTCTTACAATTGTCGTTTCTCCAGCAGCAACCGAGCTGCCCGCGTGGTCGCTGATTATTTTCTCAGAGATAGTTTTGCCCAACTAGATCACTTGTGTTCTAACTGTTCATGGGCAGTATCCTTTGACCTATAAACCTTGGACATAAGCGGTGTGGTGGTTAGGCCAATAGTAAACTTTGGCACAAGTTTTCTTGAGTTGGTTCATTGAAAGATGAATTACTATTTGATAGGGAGGTCTAGGCAAAAGAAAGTTGTACCCTGTCATTGGGGAACATCATGGATTGTCTAGTAATTGTGATGATGGTCTACTAGTCGCCAAGAGACCCGGAAAATTGATGTGAATATCTAGGTTCCAGTATTGTCTTCCAAATGTGATAGTTTCTCAAAGATCTTCACCAAGGATGTAGAACCTTCTTCGCTAATGCCTGCTGCTCTTGAAATTTGAGAGAGTTGATGAGCAAGAGCGGCAAAAGGCATTGCGGCTTCCACCCCATCACCCAGTTCTAGGCTTAGTCCTAGGTCCTTATGGAGAAGAGAGAGTCTACCCGTACCTCCCGTTCGGTCGAATTCGCGACTCTTCACTATAGAAAGGCGTTCAGCTGCCTTGGAATATCCTGAACATTCTCTTAGGATCTTCGAGAACATCTCAATGTCTACTCCTGCTTTTCGGAGCATTGTGGATACCTCATAGATCGCCATCTGGTTTATGGCTGTCAGGGTATTGTTGGCTATCTTGATCTTCTTCGCATTGCCGTAGGGACCAACTAAGAAAATCTGTTTACCAACAGCCTGAAAAATATCCATGTTCTCCTGTATCAGCTTTTCGTCTCCCGAAAGAGCTATTGTCAACTCCCCTGCTTGTGCGCGAATTGGAACACCACTGACAGCTGCCTCAATATATTGAATTCCTTTTTTCTGCAAGCGATCTGCTATTCGCAATGATACTTGAGGGCCTACGGTGGTGAAGTCGATAACTAGGATCCCTTCTCTGCCTCTGTCTGCTACGCCTTCTTTCCCAAGTACGGCGACTTCGACATCTTCAGGGGTTCGAACCATGGTAATGACAACATCGCTTCCCTTGACAACCTCAGTGATCGAGGACGCTCCGTTGGCGCCCTCTGATACTAAAGCAGAGATTCTCTCAGGCTTTAGATCGTAGACCAGGAGGTGATTGCCAGCCTTGAGGAGGTTGGTTGCCATAGGCTTGCCCATATCTCCAAGGCCGATGAACCCGATCTTCCTGGGTTGTCTGTTTTCATTGATCGTCATTACTAGCCAACAGGGCTCTGTTGCCAGTAATAATATGCTTTCAATTAGCTCGTGAAAGGTCAGGTGTAGTAGATGAGCTACATGACTTCGTTGAGCCACTTAAGCAAAGCGGCGGCTACTTCACCTTCGTGTTCTGAGTAGAAGTGCTCAGCACCTTCTATTACCACGATTTCTTTTCTGGGGCTTACACTAGCTTTGTCAAGCATATGCGTTGTACGAATTGTTCGTGTTTCCTTTCCGCCTACAAGTAAGAGTAATGGAACCTTTACCAATCGCACATGATTGAGGCCATTGGCCCTGTCTTCGGGGCCATACTTGTTTACTAGCGTCTTCGCTGAGTAATATTCATGTGTTCCATCTTTCTTCTTCAACTCTAGGATTTCTAGAGGTCGATCTTCAGAAATCGCTCTCTGAGCATGTGTGAGAACTTCATCGAAACCATCGTACTTTTCGTGGCGGCGTTCATAAGCCATGTCTGCAGAAGAGCAGGAGATGACCGTCTTCACAAGATCTGAACTGTTCCTGGTTGCCGAATAGTAGATGACCTTGGCGGCACCAAGAGAGTGTCCTACAAGCGCGACTTCTTCGCATCCACTGCTACGTAAAAACTCGATGAAAGCATCGATGTCGAGCAGACTTTCTTCGATGGTCTCGAAGCTTGCTCCCATGACTTTCTGTCCAT
>DAEN01000060.1 GCA_002495315.1 Thaumarchaeota archaeon UBA141 | reverse complement strand
CTTATACCACGGCATGTTTTCAGCCGGTTTAGCGAGTGAGTCTCCCGTCCAGCCTGAAGCAGGAATGATCTTGACCTTCTGGAGATCATAGCCCACCGCTTTCAAGAGACTTTCAACTTCCCCCTTTACTTGTTCGAATCGCTCTTGTTTCCATCCCACTACAGAATCATCCATCTTGTTGAGAAGTACTATCATCTGGTTGACTCCAAGAGTCTTACAGAGGAAGGCGTGCTCACGACTTTGACCGCCCGAACCTAGTCCAACTTCAGTTTCACCAGGTTTAGCTGAAACAACTAGAACAACTCCATCTGCTTCAGAGGCACCGGTAATCATGTTCTTGATAAAGTCGCGATGACCCGGTGCATCGATCAAAGTATAGAAGTACTTCTTTGTTTCAAACTTCTGAAAGGCTAAGTCAATCGTTACTCCACGTTCTCGTTCATCCTTTAGACTATCTAGCACCCAAGCGTACTTGAAAGTGTCTCCTTTGCCTGTCTTTTCAGATTCCTTTTGATAAGCTTCTATCGTACGTTGATCAACCACACCAAGATCGTATAGGAAATGACCCATACTGGTTGATTTTCCGTGGTCAACATGTCCGGATACCAATAAGTTCAGGTGAGGCTTGTCTGCCATTTGAAAGGTCTACTTGACAAAACTTCCTTCATGAGCGTATTTAAGCGTTAGTAGATCACAGGGACTTAAGGCTCCGTCTCCGTGATTTGTGACGTATTTCTCTTGCTAAGATTCCATTACTTTTTTTCTAGCGAGAAGCCATAGCAATTCTTTCTTGTTCGTTCTTCTTTTTTATCGAGTAGCTGTCATTATTGTTATCGGCAGCCAATACAATCTCATCGGCAAGAATCTCATCCACGGTCTTCGGGTTAGAGAAACTTGCTTCACGAACTCCTTCTGACAGAAATCTCAGGGCCAAATCTACCCGTCTCAAAGGTGCTATATCCACAGAGACGTGGTACACAACGCCTCCATAAGCTATCCGTGTCGTGTCTTCATTTGGTGCTGAATTCTCCACAGCGCGAACCAAAAGCTCGATTGGGTTCCTACCAGTCTTCAGATGAACTATTTCAAAAGCAGTCTTAACAATGTTGATAGCTTTTTGTTTCTTTCCACCCATTCTGCCAGTGTTCTTAGCGTGCCTATGTCCAAAATGCATCAAATTATTTACCAGACGTTCTACAATGTTTACCTGAGCCTTCGCGAATTTCTGATGTTCGTGTCGACCCAATGACGTAGGAATTACGGTGGGCTTCAGGGAGATGACATTTTTGAGACCTGTGTTAAGTACCTCTACGCCTTCAAAGTCCCATTTCCGGAATAGCATTATCGAGGATGCTTGAATAGTCAATTACCTCCTTGGTTTCTCCTTCCTGCCGTACACCAATTCATTCAATGAAACATCGTTGACATTAAAAACTTGCCAACGAACACCCGGAATATCACCCATTGCTCGCCCCATCGAGCCTCCGATGCCATGAACACCCACTTCATCATGCTCGTCAATGAAGTTAAGTGCTCCGTCGCCAGGGAGAAATGCTGTAATCGATTTACCGTTTTTCACCAATTGTATACGAACACATTTTCTTATTGCAGAATTTGGCTGTTTAGACTCTATCCCCAGCTTTTCAAGGACAATTCCTTTTGCTTGAGGCGAGCCTCCAAGAGGATCGGATTTAATATCTAACTTCAGCAGTCGGCGTTTGTAATATTTGTCTGCCCAACGCAATCTTTGACGTTTTTTCCGTTGTTGTCGCGCTGCAAATTCCCCTCTAGGGGACGTAACCATATTTCTCTCAGACCTAGAAGACTTGAGTTCACCTTAAAAGGGTAGCTGGCAACGTGGGTCCAAAACGAAATATCAAGACAATCTGGACGAAGTCAGATACACAGACAATATCACAAAGACCAAGTAGCTATTGAGTTACTATATGGATACTCGTTATATCGAAATATCGCCGAGCAAGGAGCCTAGCTTTTTCAGCATTCCGGCCATTCTTCCCCACGACTGCGCCCTTTCGACGTTCATCAGTGATTACGGTAGCTATTCTGGTACCATCGAGCCGATCTGTCAATCTAATCTCTGATATGAAATTGGGATTGAGCACGTTCCGAATGAAATCTCGTGGGTCATCACAATCTTCAACCAACTCTACTGGCTTTCCGACCAATCGTTCCACGTTCTTTATGGATGCTCCACCCTTTCCAATAGCCAGGCCCATCTCTCCCTTGCCAACTAGGAATATTATTCTCTCTTCTTTAGAATCTACAACGCAGTCCTTTGGAGTAGCTCCGCTAACGCTTTGGAAGAGCGAAATGAGCCCTAGTTCATCAGATGTCAGCTTTATCTTTTCCGGCAATAGAGCCAGCTCGTGTTATAGGCCTTGAGATATGTAATGGTGAACTATCTAATTTAAGCATTCACATAATCAATAGGAAAATATTGAATCATCATATCCAAAATCCTCATAACTTGTTAGTTGGAATAGTGTAGATATTTCGGCGTCGGGCTTGACATCAAGAATTAAAGTGCAGGGAGGAAATGGGATCCTACTGAGTGTTGGAACGCGAACCATTGCTCTAGATCCTCTTCGTCAATCAGAGGCTCATCTTACTTTTATCTCCCATGCACACATAGATCACCTGCACAAGTCAACCGGCGCGGGTACAATATTGACTTCTAAAGAAACGGCGTATCTAGCAAAAGAGAGAGGGTTCAGCTACAATAATGTCGTCAACAAGAAAGATGGACTGGAACTTCTTGATTCTGGACATATATTGGGATCAAGGGGTCTTCTTATCGATAACGAAGTATTCTACACTGGTGATTTCGCGCTACGTCCTCGCGCATTCCTCAATCGTGGAGAAACGCCTCGTTGCGAAGTCCTAATCATGGATTCTACTTTTGGCACCCCTTCCTACAAATTTCCACCTCTCCAAGACGTAATAGAAGAAACTAACAAGATCATTGGAAGAGCGTTTGACAAAGGAAGACCAGTAGTTCTGATGGGCTACCCACTAGGGAAAGCACAGCTTTTGACTTACCTATTCTCCATGTGGGAGCCCGTCTACGTTCATGAGTCAGTTCAGCGGATGAATCGCGCTCATTCTGTTTTTGGCATTGACTTTGGAAAGGAATACCAAACCTACACAGAGAAAGACAGCAGCCTTCTTGGGAAAAAACCATGGCTCTTGATATCTCCGATGAGAAATGGCCGGTCTGCAATGATTAGTGAACTCAAGAAGAATTATGGCGCAATCACTATAGCGTTTAGTGGTTGGAGTGTGAATCCAGGTTACTGCAACTCCATAAGGGCAGACTATGCACTGACTCTCAGTGACCACTGTGACTTCTCTGAACTACTTGCACTTGTAAAGGCATGTAAACCTGATCGGATCTATACGTGCTTTGGATTTGCGTCACAGTTCGCTGCTTACTTACGTGAGGAGGGACACAACGCAACACCGATAACTGGCGGACAGAAATTCATAAGCGAGTACGTTCAAGGCAGATAAAATGAACGTAGTCTGACAGCTTTTTCTCATGTAGGATCGATTTGTAACGCATAGTAGTAGTCATGAGCTTCACTAAACGAACAAAGGCATCAATGTCAATTTGCTAGGGAATAATTTGCGTCAAAAGGTTATTACTCGCGTATTAGACATGAACGAGATGGAGCTAGTAATATCCTGTCATCCATAGCATTTAGGAGATTCGGAGAGGAACTTGTCTCACTTATAGGTAAACGAGTTCAGGTAGAGAACACCGATGGAAAGGCCTACCAAGGAGAGCTTCTTGGCATAGATGAAAAGATGAATATGATTCTTGATCAAGTAACTGGCTCAGATGAAAATGCGTTCAAAGTAATACTCAATGGGAACTTTGTTAAAGAAGTGACATTGGTAGAGAAACCGTTTGAGCTACGAGCTCTTTCAGAACGACTAAACCGAGTTTTTCCTGGTCTAGTCCGACTCAGAGAAGACATTGGAGCAATTGTAGTTATGGAGAAGATCAAAGTCACTCAGAATGGAATCACAGAGGGAACAGGTTTAGCAGCTGAGAGGGTGAAAGCCGTCTTTGAAGAGTTTAGCAAAGAAGGCAAGAAATAGCAGATCCTTACAAATTTGAGGAGTTAGTTTTCGATAGACTATTCCAGCACCTAGAAGAAACTGGCACAGACCAGGCATAATCTACTACATTGGGCAGGGGAGTATTCGTATTTTCGAAATTAAATCGACCGACCTAGCCGGTAGGTTAGGTCGGCTTGAAATCAGAGGTAAATCTATCGAGACTCCAGTCCTCTTGCCTGTCGTTCATCCGATCAGACAAACAATTCCCCCACGAGAGCTTAGGGCAAATGGATTTGATGCAGTAATGACGAACGCATACATAACATTTAGGGAAGAACGAACCCGTGCGGCTAAGATCGGAATTCACCAATTTATCGACTACGACGGAGTAGTTATGACAGACTCTGGAGGTTATCAGGTACTAAGATATGGCGATATAGAAACTAACCCTGTCCAAATGATCCATTTCCAGGAATCAATCCAGAGTGACATAGCAGTTACTCTTGACGTTCCTACAGGCTATCGCACTTCTAGGGGCCAGGCATTAGCTACAGTCAATCAAACTATTGAAGCAGCAAAAGCTACAATTTCAGTCAAGCGCAGAGACGACATCCTATACACAGGAGCTGTCCAGGGTGGACCTTATGATGATCTGGTGATGTCCTGCGCGGAAGAGTTGGCAAGATTGGATTTCGATCTATATGCCATAGGCAGCCCTACAGA
>DAEN01000038.1:26973-46171 GCA_002495315.1 Thaumarchaeota archaeon UBA141 | reverse complement strand
CGAGTTAGTTCTTCGTCTCCTTCTTCTGCTTCAGCCAGTCCGGCCTCACAGGATCAGACTGTCCCTCAATTACAGCCGTGCTCTGTTCTGACATGGTAGTCTGTCTATAATCCACCTCTTTGATCACTCCTTTTGAGAGTAGATCAACATGCATTCTTTCGAAGAATCTCATAGTAGGAGTACTCACTGCGTGAAAGAAGTGTGTGAAGGGAAAAGTGACTAGGAGTAGAGCTATGAAAACAATGTGACTAGCGTAGACGCCATATGCCATGAGCTCGGATGTAGGAATCCATTCAAATCTAGCACTCTGAGTCATGAAGCCAGTTATAGTTGCAAGGAAGAGTACAATAAAGAAGCTGAGATCTCCTTTTCTTCCTCCCTGATATTTTTGCAGGGTTAAATTGCGAATCATCATGCCTATCAATCCGATTATGATCATTGCACCTCCGACGTTTCCAGCAATCTTCCCTGGATCCGTAAGTGGACGAGGTTGGCCTTCTGAGTGGACGAGGGCGACCCAGGTGGTGGAGAAGATTAGAGCACAGAAGCCCCAGAAGATCAGGGCGTGAGTTAACCATCTTACTTTGGAATCAGTGATTACATTCTTCTGGAGGACGACTCCACTGCCGAGCTCTCCCATGAGGTGTCTGAGAACGCCTGAGACTCCAAGGTGCTTCCTCGCATCTGCCAGAAGATTGGACGGAATCCACTTGACTCGTTCGCGATACCTTATGAGGACTCCCACGAGGATTATTATGATGGATATGACAGCACCGATCTCCACCAGAGTCCAGGATAGGAAATTGCTCAGCGTTACTACCATATCAGATCACTTCCACTCATGCTGATTCAAGAGACATATGCCACCTTTGGTCTGGTATTAGCCTCAGGCCTAAGCGAGAAGACCTTTCGTCCCTTGGCCTCAGCCGCATCGAAGTACTTCGAAGATGGGCTCTCAGGATCGTCGATGTCACCAAAGGTGCGACATTCGGTCGGACAAGCCAACACGCACGCAGGAGTAGCAGCTCGGTCCACACCCGGTGTCAAGTTCTGTTCAGCAGCCTGATCCATCCTATGAGCGCAGAATGTACATTTCTGTGAGGCCCCTCTGCGGTGCTTCTGTTCTGCCAGTTTCTCTATCGGCGTGATCCCGCCCTCGAAAAAGTTCGGTTCGTTCTCTTCCCATACGTGCAAGGCATTGTAGGGACAGGCTGAAAGGCACGCCCGACTCCCACAGCACTTCTGTTCATCGACAAAGACGATACCATCATCCCGCTTCTTGATGGCCTTTGAGGGGCAGGATTTCAAGCATGGAGGATCTTCGCAATGCATGCAGAGAATGGGAAGAAACATAAGTTTGGCTTTTGGGTACTTGCCAAACTCCTTCTGGACAACCGGCGCCCACCAGATGTTTCCGGGCGAGTTATTCTCAATCTTGCAAGCTACAGAACAAGCGTCACAACCAATACACTTCGCCAGATCGATTAACATACTAAAGCGAGCCAATTCCGGCTACATGAGGCTCTCGAACCGGCTTGATATAACTTTCCTTTTCTCAGATAGATTGATGGCGGATTAACCTTGTGATTTCCTTCATTCGTAATGTATGTGCATTCACAATTGTCGAAAACCCTTCTGTAGATGTCGATACAGTCTGAACGGCAAGCGCAAGAATCATCTGAACCAATTATCATAGATCTCCAAATCCTTATCTACAAAGAACTAGATTGCTGAGTACGAGCATTCTTGAGTCAACAGGAGATACCGCCATGGCTCCGCGAGCAACTGACGCGATTTGAACAGGTGCAGCAGAACCTGCAAGCAATCTTAGCTCAGAAACAACAGGTGGAGATGGAAATGACTGAAGGTAATAAGGCGCTGGCCGAACTCAAGAAGACAGGTGGAAACGAGACGGTCTACAAATTCGTAGGCTCCATCTTGATAAAGGTCGCAAAAGATGAGATGATAAAAGAGTTAGAAGAACGACGAGAACTATCCAGCACTCGGGTGACAGTTCTCAATAAACAAGAAGCAAAAGTTCGAGAGAGTGCTAAAGAGCTACAAGACAAGATCAATGAAGCAGTCAAAGGGAGAGTCCAGCCCTCATCGTAGTCGGCGCCTAGAGCATTTCCCCTTTGTTGACCTGCGGAGTCTTAGAAAGGCCGCGATAGTGGGACATCGACACGCCGACCCAGACGCATTTTGTTCAGCCTATGGTTTAGCTTCTCTTCTTCGCCTCCTCAATCGTCAGATAAAAATATCGATTTCTGCCCCTCAAGGATTCAGCAAACTAACGAAGAGACTAATGGAGAAATACCCTGCAACCATCTCAAAGCAACCAGATTTTACCAAGTTGGATGCGATCTTCATTGTAGATACAGGAAGCGCAGAGCTACTTACAGAGTGGCTATCGTCTATTAGAGAATCCAATGCAAAGAAGATAGTCATAGATCATCACCCGCTTACCCAAGGCATAGAGGATCTCTCAGACTATAGAATCGTAGACCAGACCTCATCCTCCGCAAGCGAGATAGTAGCTTCTCTCTATCTTGCGAAGGGGTTGATACCAAGTAAACGAGTTGCACGTGCTCTGCTTTCCGGCATCCTCTTCGACTCTCAGCACCTATCAATAGCTAAGTCTAGCACAATCCATGTGGTATCCAATCTTTGCAAATCAGGAGTTTCGTTAGAGGCAATTAGAGAAGATCTTTTCATGCCACGCGATACATCAGAGACTACCGCACGGATGAAGGCGGTACAACGATTAGTCAATTATCGTTCAGGAAAATGGTTGCTAGGGAGTACGAGAATTGGTTCCTTTCAAGCGTCAGCGGCCCGAGCAATAATTTCAGTGGGAGCCAATATTGCCTCAGCCTACGGAGAAGTAAACGGAGAAAGCAGGTGCTGTCTCCGAGCTACTCAGAGCTTCTACGCTGAAACTCAGATACACCTCGGATCAGACATAGCATCTCCTGTAGCACAATCACTGGGTGGCGTCGGAGGAGGACATCCAACAGCAGCCTCAATTTCCACGCCTGCTCAACTAGATTACCTTGCTGATTCCGTTCAGCGTCAACTTAGCTCCAAGTTAGGCTCCGAACTAAAGAAGATAATCTAAGAGATGCATAAGTGACCTGAAGGAAGGGTAGAATTGTAGTGCCTGCAATTGTATTCGATAGATATGGTTTCACTTACGCGGGAGCTACAAAACCTTCTCTCGAAGAAATATCACTCACCATCGAAGAAGGAGAAACCGTCCTCCTAGCCGGTTCAAGTGGGTCAGGAAAGTCGACGTTACTTCGCTCTTTAAACGGATTGATCCCCCACATGTATCACGGAAAGACGCTAGGTAGGGTGAACGTCAATGGTTTCGACGTTTCAACTACTAGTCCAACTGAATTGGCGACAAAGATCGGATTTCTATTTCAGAACCCGGAGAATCAAATCTTCATGTTCTCAGTTAGAAGAGATGTAGCCTTTGGACCAGAAAACCTAGGCCTCCCACAAGAACAAATCCGCAACAGAGTCGAAGAAGCCCTCACCCTCATGAACATAACTGATCTTGCGGATCGAGCCCCACACGAACTTTCCGAAGGGCAAAAACAACGCGTTGCTCTAGCCGGAGTACTGGCCATGAAACCAAAGATTCTCGTTCTAGACGAACCTCTTTCCCTTCTAGACCCGAAAACAGCAGTAATGCTTGTCGAATTCCTGACCGAAATCAAGCGCAGGATGCCACTTACACTCTTGATTGTGGAACACCGTCTAGAACTACTCGCCAACCTACTCGATAGAATGGTTGTCTTACATCAAGGGAGGATTCTAGGCGATGGACCACTTCGAGATGTCATTGCCAGTGATGAGATCAGGCCCGCAGGAGTCCGAATCCCTGCAATAGTACGACTTCGGGCGATGTTAGAAAAGAATGGATTAAGATTCGATTCTTCACCCATCTCTACTGGTGAATTAGTAGTACAGTTGGGAGATTTGGACGTTGATTGAATTTTCAGACGTCGACTTTGACTATCCCCAAGGCCAGCCTGCACTTCGTGACATTAATCTCTCCATCAAGACAGGTGAGCTAGTTGCCATCCTAGGCGGGAACGGAGCGGGTAAGTCGACACTAGTCAGACATATCAACGGCCTGCTAAAGCCCACTCGTGGTACTGTCACGGTCTTTGGTAACAACACACGTAAAGCTAGCGTAGCAGAGATCTCGCGTCGTGTGGGAATTGTGTTTCAGAGCCCCGATCACCAGCTATTTGCAGAAACCGTCGAAAAGGAGATAGACTTTGCTCTCCGAAACTTTGGTACCTCTCTCCAGTTCAGACACGAACGTATCAGAGACGTGCTCGACTTCTTCGACCTGCAAAAATATCGATCCTCTTCTCCTCTAAAACTTAGTTCGGGAGAAAAGAAAAGATTGAGCATAGCTTCGATCATGGCATGGAAACCCGACATCCTAATTCTTGATGAACCCACCGTAGGACAAGATGCGTTTCAGCAGGATAAACTAAAGGAACTAGTAGGACTTTGGACTGACGAGGGCAAAACTGTTGTAATAGTCTCCCACGACCTGGAATTTCTCTGGGGACTCGTTCCAAGACTCATTATCCTATCAGATGGCAGTTTAGTAGCCGACGGGAAGACTGAGGAGATACTGATGAAAGAAGAGCTCATTCAAGGCGAGAGTCTCCATAAGCCCCAACTTCTCGATCTTGCCGTAATGCTGAGAGGTACCCCTCCTTACCATTCTTTTCAGAACGCATCTGACGCCGCTAAATGGATCCTGAAATCGAGGGAGTGAATAATTGTACCGACTTGCGCAGACGTTTGTGTTCAGGCGGAACAGATCCCCTATCCAAAGGCTAGATCCACGCGTCCGCCTCCTAATCTCAGGCCAACTTCTGATTCTAGTAGGAATTTCTTCCCAAATCCATGAAGTTTTCTTGACCTTGACAGGAGTCTTAGCATTAGCCATCTTGGCAAAAGGACTTCGTCGCCTTGCCAATCCCTTCTTCATGGCGTGGCTCATTGTCGGTAGCACTCTAATCTTCTCTCTTCAGTTCCTTCTGAACGAGTCCTTAGTTTCTGCCGTCATACTTTCCACTCGCTTCATTGCAATTCTTCTGTCTCTATCGATCTTTTACGTCATCCTCTCACCTGATGAGGTTGAACAGGTAATGAAGTCGGCCCGACTGCCTAGAGACCTAGTCTTTGCGTTCTCGGCTGCTTTGCGCTTCGTACCAGTCTTGATGCTGGATGGCCTTCGAATTATGGATGCACAAAGATCTCGTGGCCTCGAACTGGATAAAGGCTGGCCTTCTACTAGAATCAAGAATTTTATTCCCCTCTTGGTCCCATTCATAGTAACTACACTAGTCAGAAGTAGCGAGCTAGCCGAAGCCATGGAAGCTAGGGCTTACGGAGCTACCCCGAACCGGTCATCACTGGAAATTCTTCGACTGCAAAGGATAGATGTCTTAGCATTATGCTTAAGTTTCGCTATCTTTTCTTTGGCGGTGGAGTTCTTTCTATTCGTCTGAGTCACACTGGTAGAAAATCTCTTTGATTGACGACTCTTCCATCATAATCATTGTAGACGACCGGGAGGAGCCAAGTGGTCTTCCCCAGATTCTTTCATCGCTCGGAGCAAATGTAACCTTAGCACAACTACAGGTAGGTGATTATCTACTCAGCAATGACACCGCGGTAGAACGGAAAACAATAGGAGACCTCCTCTCCTCAATCTACGATGGACGCCTATTCCGACAATGTGACGAACTCGCTCAACGCTATGCTAAACCTCTTCTCTTGATCGAAGGGAATCTCGAGGATCTGCCTGAGTTGACTAGAAATCCCAAAGCTGTCTACGGCGCCATGGCCTCTCTTGTGCTCAACAGCAAAATAAGTCTGATCTACACTCCATCAATAACGGCGACAGCTGAGCTCTTAGTGACCATGGTTGGTCAGTTGAATCGGAACAATCATCGTAGGCCTAAGATCAAGAAGGTTCGCAAGAAAGGCGATCTAGTACATCAACAGCTAGAGATAGTTACTTCACTTCCCTTCATTGGGGAGACTTTGGGTGAAAGACTCCTCCAGCACTTCAAGACTCCTAGAGCCATCTTGACAGCTCCTCTCAATGCAATAGCCGCGGTAAAGGGCGTTGGTCAAGTTCGAGCCCTGAGAATAAGGAATGCACTAACCACAGCATATAGCCCTTCAGTCGAGGAATCAGATCGACAAACAAGTCTCTCATGACAAGAAATCCAACATAACTCAATAGAACTATTCGGAGGCTTGATTTGTAATCCAGTTGCCCAAAACGTATATAGCATCAGTAGAAAGAATTTCACAAAGAGACTAGTTCATGCCCAAGTTCAAGAGTACAAATGAAGTCATGAAGCTGCTAAGCAGTAAGGACCAGATTCGAAAGGACTGAGGTCATACCTCAATCCCGAATTATTTTGGCGTTATTGCTCACGTAGATCACGGCAAGACTACGATGTCAGATTCACTGCTCGCAGCTACTGGACTTCTTAGCCCATCGGTTGCTGGACAGGCCCTGGCCCTGGACTCCATGGAGCTTGAACAACAACGACAAATGACCATCAAAGCAGCTAATGTCACATTGCATTATGAAACAGATGGCAAGTCATACGTTATCAATATGATTGATACTCCTGGTCACATCGACTTTACGGGCAGAGTGACTAGGAGTCTTCGAGCAATAGATGGTGCCTGTGTAGTATGTGATGCAGTCGAAGGAGTCATGACTCAGACTGAGACGGTGACCAGACAAGCATTAGAGGAACGAGTAAGGCCCGTCCTCTATATCAACAAAATCGATCGCCTAGTCAAGGAACTGAGGTTGAATCCAGAACAGATGCAGAACTGGCTTGCCAAAATCATAAGCAATTTCAATCAGCTAATCAACGTATACGCAGAGCCAGAATATCGAGAGAAGTGGAAGGTAAGCATACAAGATAGCAGTGTGGCTTTTGGATCTGCGAAGGACCGTTGGGGGTTCAACTTTGATATTGCGCAAAAGAGGGGAGTCAAATTCGCAGATATATACGAATCATATACCTCTGGAAACATCTCTGAATTAGCTGAGAAATGTCCCCTTCACGATGCTGTTCTGAGCATGGTAGTAAAACACCATCCGCCTCCTCACGTAGCCCAGGCTTATCGAATACCGAAGATCTGGCCTGGAGACATCAACTCAGATCTAGGTAAATCACTAGTAAACTGTGATGACAATGGTCCAATTGTCATGATGATTACGAACGTCATAGTAGACCCCCAGGCCGGAGTCATAGCCACAGGCCGGCTTTTCTCCGGAACAGTCCGCAGTGGAGACAGAGTCCACCTGATCGGTGCAAAGAGGGAAGAACGTATCCAATCTGTCAACATATTCATGGGATCACACCGAGAAATCGTGAATGATATCCCTGCTGGCAACATCCCAGCTTTATTGGGTCTCGAACACGCACGTGCTGGAGAAACATTAGGGATCGAGAAAGGCATATCCTCCTTTGAATCCATCAAATATGTCTCAGAGCCCGTAGTAACTATTGCCGTAGAGTCCAAACATCCGCGTGACCTTCCCAAGCTAGTTGAAGGCCTAAGGAGACTCGTAATAGAAGATCCTACTCTGGTAGTGAAGATTAACGAGGAGAGCGGAGAAACACTTCTCTCCGGCATGGGAGTTCTTCACCTGGAAATAGCATCTTCGCTACTACAAGACATGGATTTGGAAATAGTAACCTCTCCTCCGTTGATCAACTACCGAGAAACCATCCGGAAGCCTGCAGGACCATTCATGGCAAAATCTCCGAATCGTCATAACAAACTCTTCTTGAGAGTAGAACCATTGACCGAAGAGATCGTCACGATGATCCGAACGGGACAGCTCAATGAAAACATGGACAAGAAAGCACTCGCAACAATTCTGAGAGATAAGGGATGGACACCTGATGAAGCTCGCAAAGTGATTAGTATTGAAGAACGCGGGAATATGCTAGTCGACGCCACTAAAGGAGTGCAGTTTCTCCAGGAATCGATGGACTCCATTCTTTCTGGTTTTAACGACATCCTTGGAAGCGGTCCCCTAGCATACGAATTCGTTCGTGGAGTCAAGGTTGTACTCGATCATTATGTCCCGCACGAAGATCCTGCCCATCGCACTTATGCCCAGCTAATGCCAGCTTCCAGACGCGGAATCCTTGCAGCTCTCCTATCAGCAGATCCGGTACTCCTAGAGCCTATGCAAGGGATCGAGGTGAAATGTCCATCAGATCAGATCGGCGCCGTCGCTGGAGTAATATCATCCAAGAGAGGCAAGATGCTCAACGTTGTACAGAAAGAGATCTTGACCATCATCGATGGCGAAATCCCTGCTTCTGAGACCTTTGACCTATCAGAAATGATGAGAGGAGCAACTGCTGGAAAAGCCATCTGGAATCTTCATTTCAAGGCATGGACACCAGTTCCAACATCGATGCTTTCTCAAATAGTCACTGAGACTAGAAAGAGAAAGGGCCTCTCTCCGGAGCCACCCAATCCTAGCGAGTTCATCGATAGAGAATGATTCTTTGACGCCGCTGCGTAGAGACTACCGTCGTAACATTGATTCGCGTATGTTCCGGACCAAATTCCGGAGCTCCTTGTCAGTTACAGCCGCTTCCGCGGACGAGAAGAACTCCAAAAGCTTTTCTAAGCTATGCCCACGTTTCCCATATTCTGTCGCCTGAATTGCCATTTCGAGCTTGTCTAGTTGACTGACTAAGCGGGCCTCAGAGGTACGCTTCCCAGACCATTCTCCCCATACATCAGAATAGTTTTTTTTCAAATCTGATGGCAAGTGCTGAAAAATCTCTTCAATAGCCTTTTGCTCCTCGTTTATCTTGATAGCATATCTTGAAGTTTCTAGTGGCGTGACATCACCAGTCAGGGCCTCCGGAAGATCATGGAGGAGAGCTAGGCGGATCATCTTGAGGGTGTCCAGTCCTCGGAGATCACCATACACCATTGCCATGATGGCTAGTCTGTAGGAGTGATCTGCTACGGATTCTGGATTTTTTAAGCCGAGCTTAAGGAGCCACCCTCGCCGAGGTTCGTCTTTTAGAGATCCTACCTGCCCAAAGAAATGACTCAATCCCTGAAGTTTCCGGTTCAAGCGGAGAGACGTCGTCCTCACCGACCAGGCAACAATTTGATCGGTGCATTAAGAGTTGGGGTGTCCATCTGAACCAAGAAGGGGAACAAAGACGCAATCACAAAGATGTTTTGTTTCTAGCTTACCCCCAGACTTCTTGAACACTTTGGTCAACTTCTGTGAGAAGATATCTCCAACAGGAATTAACAAGATAGCATCGTCTTTGGCCTGGATCTGCAGCTGTCGAGGAACTGTGGGAGCACCAGCAGTCACTACAATCCGGTCATAGATCTCCTCCTGTACTCCGGAAGGATATCCCATCGTACCATCCCCAAGAACGACGTTTACTTTATCCCCATATCCTAGTCGCTTCAGATTCAATGATGCAGAATCAACTAACTCTCCAATTCTTTCTATCGTAGTAACGCGGCCTGTAGGTCCTTTGCCTGATGATGTTACCATCTCAGCAAGCAGGGCAGAGTTATACCCACTACCAGTCCCCACCTCCAGAACAGATAACCCCGGAAAGAGCTGCAGCTCCTCCAACATTATAGCACACATATGAGGTGCTGAAATCGTTTGGCCTGTCCCTGGAAGAGGAAGAGGTGTGTCTTCGTAACATCTTTTCAGCTCCATCTTCGGCAAGAATTCTTCTCTAGGCACTTTGAGAAGTGCGTGTTTGACTCCTTCAGTCTTGATCATACCGTCTTTGATGAGTTTCTCAACAAGACGACGCCTCAACAAAGTCGACTCATTCACAGAATTCTCACCCAAACCATTTCTCGAGGCCTTCGGATTTCTTCTCTTTCTCTTGACGTAGCTTGTTCAGAGCACCTCTCACGCGACCCTCAGAGAAGTCTCTCTCCCTGCAGAGAAATTTGACCAATCCATCTTCGTTTATAGAGGTCCAGTTCAGATTTTCCACATTAGCTACGCGAGGTTTCAGGAAGATTTCTCTTATTGCATGGAAATTTGTAGAAGACAGAGATTCTCCGAGCTCATCAATCTCTTCCAGTCTCCCATAACTCTTGATGTACTTTAGTGCAGTTGTTGGGCCGATACCTGGGAAACCGCCCGGATTGAAATCAGTTCCAATTAGTATCCCGAGATCGACGAGCTGCTCTCTTGTAATCCCTAATTTATCCAACACTATCTCCAGCGTCAACATTTCTGGCTCCACTGCAACGTAAACTGACTTTCCTGGCAGCTTCCTCCGCCCAGATAATGTCACGTTCCTCAGTAGACGACGTGCACCAAAAAGGAGAGAATCATAATCCTGACTAGCTGCATATGAAGCAACTCCAGAAATAGTCATGTGAGCCGCAGTTGCCTCACCCTCGGAAGGAGCCTGAACGAATGGGATACCCATCAAGTCGAGAATCTGCTTCACATCATCGACCATGTTGTCGCGAAGAACTGAGGTTGCCTGGGCGTATTTTTTGGCCTCAACTTTTCTACCGGCAGCAATGGCTTCCTGATATTTCACCATGGCCACCTGTTTCACAGCTTTCCTTCTATTGAGCTCAACAGATTTTAGTGATGGATGCTCGCCATCAAGAATGTAAACGGGTTTTATATTCATCTGAAGCAGATTAAGCGTCCTATAGAAGAGACCACTAAGGTGGCTTGTGACTCGACCAGAGCGATCAGTAAGTGGTTCTCCCGACTCCCCCCTAATTATTGCGAGAAATTGATATAGTGTATTGTACGCATCGATGGCTACTACCTTTCCCGAGAGTTGGCCCAGCTGAAGCTTGGTCGCGTTCATCATTCCTCCGAGACTCACCCCCATTGCAGGTATCAGCTGTTACCGTAACGATCCATTCATTTATTGATGCTGGACGAGACTTTACTCTTGTGCGACCCACGGTCCTTGTGACAATCATTACCAACTATGGAAGAGAAATTAAGAATGGTTCTAGATACAGAAGATCGTCGAGACAGATTACTATTCTGGACGGGAGCGACCATTATGTTGAGTGGAACTTTCTACAAACTCTATACGACGCTTCCCTTTGCTCATCCATCTTACAGACACCAGGCCGAGGATCTCAAGAGTAAGTAGGACACGGTTAAGCTCGCGCATAGTCACAGTACTACCATTTTTGTTAAACTCCTTCAGGAGATCGGTATCAACAGTGTAGTTGAGCGCTCGTAGCCGTTCCAATACCATGTGTTTAAGGGGATATTTCACAGAACTTCATAGCTCCGGTGTTATCTTGCAGTTAGTCTGGGAGCAGTTTAGTTGTTCATTTAGCCGTATTTATGGTTTGACCCGTCGAATGCAAAACCAGTCATTCTGATCTTCCTCAGCTCTTATAAGGTTCTACCGCGTAATACTACAAACCCAACTGGCATCTAACAATGACAGCTTCCAATCCTTCCCGTGAGCTTGCGGGCCTGCCGGTAGATTCCAGATATTGGCCTGTAGGTCGCCATCATGAAGTCCTGAAGCGATCTTTGAGTGATATTGAAGGCTTCTGGACAGATGTTGCGAGTCAGCTGAGCTGGCAACGTCAATGGGATCAGACGTTACAATGGGATCCACCCTTTGCTAAATGGTTCGTCGGAGGTATGCTTAATGCCTCACATAATTGCGTCGACCGACACGCGGATAGTCAACGAAAGGACAAGATTGCATACCTTTGGGAGGGCGAACCAGGCGACCGCAGAGTCATGACATACGGAGAACTATACAACGAAGTTAACACCTTTGCAGCAACTCTCCAAGATCTGGGCTTAAGGCGAGGCGATCGAATCACGCTATACATGCCAATGGTCCCGGAATTTCCTATCGCGTTGCTGGCAGCTTCTAGGATAGGGGCCATCTTCACAGTAGTTTTCTCCGGCTTCAGCGCGGCAGCACTTTCAGGGAGAATTAACGATTCTGGGTCCAAGATGCTAATCACTGCTGATGGGAGCTATAGGAGAGGAAAGATCATTCCCTTGAAGGACATCGCAGACGAGGCACTCCGGAGCTCGCCCAGCATAGAGAAGGTAATCGTCTACAAACGATTGGAGAAGGAGACAGAACTTCAGAGAGGAAGAGATGTATGGTGGCACGATGCTGTTCAAGGGAAAAGTCATTTTGTTCCTCCAGAGCCCCTTGATGCCTCTCATCCACTATTCATACTGTACACCTCAGGAACTACTGGCAAACCAAAAGGTGCAGTACATAGCACTGGCGGATACCTAACTTATGTCTATGCTACACAAAAATGGGTTTTCGACATCCGCCCGGAAGACGTCTATTGGTGTACTGCAGACATAGGCTGGATAACTGGTCACAGCTACGTCGTATTCGGACCTTTGGCGCACGGCGCGACGTCCATTATGTATGAGGGAACCCCCGACTATCCCTCCACTGAACGATGGTGGGAGATCATTGAGAGATATAAGGCCACAATTCTCTACACGACGCCGACAGCAATCCGCTCCTTAATGAGATCAGGTGACGATTTACCTAGGCGCCACGACCTCACAAGTCTCCGCCTCTTAGGAACGGTAGGTGAACCCATCAACCCGGCAGCTTGGGAGTGGTATTTCGACGTAATTGGAGGAAAACGGTCACCTATTGTCGACACGTGGTGGCAAACTGAGACTGGAGGGATACTTATTTCAGCCTCGCCAAATCTAGGCCTGGTCCCCCTAAAGCCTGGCTCAGCAACTTTCCCGCTCCCCGGCATCGACGCTGAGATAGTTAATGAAGACGGCAAACCTGTTCAAAACGGCGAAAAAGGATTTCTCGTGATTCGAAAACCATGGCCAGGCATGTTCATGACGCTATACAATGACTCAGAACGCTACAAGCAGGTCTATTGGAATCGCTTTCAGGATATGTACTACCCAGGAGACTACGCTGTGAAAGACGCGGATGGTTACTTCTGGTTACTTGGAAGAGCAGATGAAGTCCTCAAAGTATCTGGTCACCGTCTCGGCACCATAGAAGTAGAGGACGCATTAGTTGGACATCCTGCAGTAACTGAAGCCGCAGTAGCTGGACGCGCCGACTCAGTAAAGGGGGAAGGAATAATCGTCTTTGTTACGCTGAAACCTGACTACAAGCCTTCCGACGCGCTAAGGCAAGAACTTCGCGAAAAAGTTCGAAACACCATAGGGCCCATTGCTACTCCTGATGAGATCTACTTCACTGGAAGCTTGCCCAAAACACGGAGTGGGAAGATAATGAGACGAGTAGTAAAGGCCGTCGCGTCTGGCATAGAAATAGGAGACATTACAACTCTCGAGGATGAGTCCTCCGTTGAGGAAGTCCAAAAGGCCATGGCCACATTCACAAGACAGATTGAGTAGATAACTCTCCGCATTTCCGTAAAAGCTACATCTGTAACAACCAAACCGCGCGATTTTCTACTAGTGATGTTTCTCCTTGACTGACCAAAGCTAAATAGGCTACCACGGAAAGGCCTTTGTGGAGGAAGAGAATGCGAATCGTAACCGTGGGCAAGTCCAGCTTTGTCTCAGGATTCAGGCTCGCTGGCGTAGAAGGAGTCGAAGTCGAGGACTCACAACAAGCAATGGGAGTCATAAGCAAGCTCTTTGAAGAACAGGACCTTGGATTGCTACTAGTTTCTGATGACGTAGCCAGACCATTGACTCAGGAGCTAACTCGTCTAAGATCCAAGAAACCAGTACCACTATTGTATGAGGTCCCAGCACCTGGAAGCCGTCAGGAGAAGGTAGAGTACCGCGATATGCTGAAACAAATCCTTGGTGTATGAGCATGGTTGAGAAAGACGGTGCACAGAATATATTGGACAAGGTCACTGACGAAGCAGTTAGTGAAATACGGAAGCTCCTAGAGGAGGGAGAGAAATCTGCAATCGATATACTTTCCTCGTCAGGGAGTAGAGCGCTAGAAGAAGCTGCAAACATAATAGCGACAGCTGAAAGGGAAGGAGTATCTCTAGAAAGACGTGTATTAGGACGAGCAGAAATGGCTGCGCGAAACAAATCCCTGCAGCTTATCGAAGAGACAGTAGAGAAGACGTTCAAGATTGCTCTAGAACGCATCTCATCTGATCGATCTGAAGCCAGTTACAGAAAGAGCCTAGTTGCCTTGATCAGCGAAGGTGTCGACGCTCTAGGAGGCAACGAACTGGTCGTGGCTGCAAACTCAAGTAGTCAGAAAAGTCTGAAGACGGCCGTAGGCCAGGTGGAGAAACTGAGGAAAATACGAATCAAGATCGATAGAGCAATAGTTGATACCAAGGGAGGAGTGGTAATGCGCTCAATTGATGGAAGTAGACAATACGACAACACCGTCGAGGCCCGGTTGCTGCGGCTCAAACCGTTACTCAGACGGCAGATCGTACAGCTGATCGAAAAATAGAAGCCTGACTATTAGAACTGAGAGATCCGAAGAGCTCTTCGCCAGAGTAGCAGTGCTAAGATCCCCTCGAAAGTAATAACCACAATTGCAATGATCACTAGATTAATGTCGAGGACAGGCCCCAATTCCTCAATCATTATTTCTACGTCCACATCTCGCTCCCCCACTTCAAAGGTAGCTGTAGTATGAGCTCCCTCTGTCTGTACAATTGCTCGGTACAGTCCAGAGGGTAGGAAGAGATGGGGTGAAGCTTTTGAGGACCAGGAGATGTTTGTTGCAAATTCATCGACAGTGTCGTTACTCCGCATTAACGTCATGTTTCCACGAGGAACGGTCGATCCAAGATGGTCTACTACTCGAAATGTTATCTTTGGGATAGTGACTACGATTATCCTCTGGCCGAAGGGGTTTAGTTCAAGTATCTGTGGGTTGGTTTCTCCTTCCCTTAGTGGGATTCCGTTGACTACAAGACGGTAGTCAGTAAGTAATCCACCGCGTCCTAGCAATACAAACGTCTCCCCATTCACGGTAGTAATATCTTCAACACTTTTCTCGAAAGATATGCTGTAATCTTTTATCGAGTGAATTGATCCAAGGTTGAATACACTGATTCGTGCAATCGGTGGAGAAAGCTCCTGGCTCCAAACTCTATCAGCTCCTTCTACCCGGGCAATTTGTATAAGATCAAAATCCATACCATCGCCCAATGGAACACGAAAGGAATATGATGCAACATTATTCAGTGGCATGAGAGGAATTGACCCCACACTTGTCAACCCCCAACCTCCAGGCAGGAAGACGACCTTGAGGCTTGTAACGTGGATCGTGTTGCCAAGTTGAATGAAGATCGTCAAATTTCCTTGTCCGTATCTCATCGGGACACTTCCTTCTTGACCTACTTTGTGAACTGACGGTAGCTTCAGTGTTAGAGTATCATTTCCATTCGCTTGAATGACCATCCGCTCGGGACCTATTTTTGCGAAAGCTTCGTGACGCAGAGTAACTATTTTCTTCTGTTCAGATATTTTCACCAAAGGAAGAAAGTAAGTTGCTTCTGCCCAAGCGAGGACTCCTACTGGAGTAACTTCGTCGCGTTCATCAAAAATAACCTCTTCACCAGCTATCTCCTCATCCATGGATAAGTTCTCAGTGGATTTGTCCTCTTCGAGTGGAACAAAATGTGGCGATATTCTAATCGACCTCTGTTCCCCGAATTCTTGACTTATCTGGAGATTCAGGGGCTGAGAATCGAGAACGAAATCCGTCAGGAATTCAAGTGGTAACTCGGGGCGGGTGCGTTTTGTTAGGACGAGTTCTCCTGGTCCTATGATCGCATCCGGTTCGAGCTCGAGTGAACCCTCAACGATCAATTCACCACTGTCAAACTTGAAATTGGTATCTGATTGGATCACATTTGCTGTATCACCAACAAGGAGCAACGAAACTTCGTCATGCCTAATCCCTTCACTATCTACTAGGATCCATTCTCCGTGAAGATCGTTCTCCTGAAAGGTATACAGATGAACGGGAGCTCCGGCAACAACTTTGGAGGAGATCTCTTTACCTCGTGGATCTAGCAGAGATAGAACGAAAGTCTCTGGATGGAAGACCCACAGTTCTTCACCCTGCATGTACACGGGCGACCCTAAGGAGGAATCGAATAGATGGAAGGGACTAAAACCAAGCTTGAAGTTTGAATTATCGGCCCAGATAGGTGGCAGCTGTACAAGAAGTGAAGCTATGATGACAAAGATAAGAATCGTTGTTCGTGCCTTCATGTCAGTTATGCTCTTGATGGTGTTGATAGAGCTAAATACATGACGACGACAGCTATCAAAGTTGTCCAAATCAGAGCTAGCTCGAACGGAGCCAAAACTACATCGATTAAGTATATCATTGCATAATTGCCCAGCGCCGCAAGGAAAACCACCATGGCGAAAGAGAAAGGCGTAAAGATTGGAATAGATGACATTCCGGCCGGAGCCGCTTCAGTGTAATACTTCTGGTGGGGCATATATACACGTCCAAGATAGTAGGCAATCGCAGTCAAAGAGAAGAAAAGTCCGATAATAATACCTTCAGCTCCGAAACTCGCCATTGAAAAAGCTGTAGATCCAAACCCACTTCCCATTCCTGTTACCATTTGGCTCAGGGCAAGAATTGATGTAATCATTGCCTGCAAGATTTGTAGTCCAAAGACTGAAAGCCCATCTAACTGCTGGCCTATGCCCAACTCAAGATCCAATGCCAGAGCCATCAGGGATAATGATGCAGAGATAACAACAGTCAAAGCCAAAGGGACAGCTGGGTCTCCTTCCTTGAGAATTAGCATCCGAATCTGATAAAATCCCAAAATTAGAGGAGATCCTAGTGCCCCTACCGCTAGACCACTAAAGTACAGGTTAATTCCCAAACTAGAAGCATTTGAGTCCCCAGTAGCAAAAGAAATGAAAAGGAATCCGAGGAAAAGTGTAGATGGGAGTAAGATAGGCGTGGCAATGAGTGTTATGAGTACCTTGTTTTGAATATGAATCCCACTTACCTTATCCACAATTATGGCAGCAAGTATGCTTCCTACTACGATCACAAAAGTAGGCTGAGATAAATCGACAATAGAATATAGACCGGCTAGAAGAAGCTGATCATATCCGGCGCGGAATGCAACTAAGAGGTATGGTGATATTATTCCAATTATGACTAGAGCATAACATATTCTATAGAGTCCAGCTTTCAAGACGCAGTTTCCCCCTTTCCATGGTTCACTGCTTCTATGACTCTGGCAGTTACGTCATTCAAGGTAGCCACATGTACATGCATTCCTCTAGCACGGATGAGTTTGACTTGCTCGGAGAAATGGTACTGTTCTCTTTTCCTCAAGAAAGCCTTCGATATTTGAGCTGTCGAATCATCGCGTCTAGAAGACTCCGTAAAGGTAAGAGTCTCCAGTAGTACTATTTCGACGTGATGTCCGGCCGCCTTCAGCTTCTGAAGCTCCGATACTTCCACCTCTGACGGAAATGGTGCATCAATCATGACTATAATCATGGAGTTTGTTCTTGTCGATCCGAGAACTTGATCAACGAACTGATCAAGTCCAATATCACGGTCTAAAGGTATGTCATGAATTTGCTCGCTTATTCGTATCGGATTCCCCAGTATCTTTTCTATTCTCCTTTCCCGCCCTACCAATATCGAGAAGCGGTCACCGTTGCTCTGAAGCTGTTGTGCCAGGGCTAGCGCAGCTCCTACGCAAGTATCGATCTTTCTCCTGCCAGGCAATCCTTGACTCATGCTCTTCCGATTCTGTAGTATGAAGAGGAAATCAAGACTCCTTTCTTCTTCAAACTCCTTAGTTAGAGGAACATGTGTGGAAGATTTCGCCATGGCCTTCCACGCGATTAAACGGTGGTCGTCCCCAGGGTAATATTCTCTAATCCCACTGAAATCCTGACCAGCTCGCCTGTATAGAATGGCTTGCCCTCCAAATGCGGGACTTGACCGATCCAATAACAGGCCCTGTGACGGAGATCCAGGAACTTTCGGGAAAATTCTCAAACATGTCTCCATTTCAAAGTCTAGCGTACTAGAAAAGAGACCAAGGCGATCAAAAGCCCGCACTATCACTTTCTTGAAGTGGAGATATCCCATCTCCTCTGCTGCAGCATCATATTCAAGATCGGATGACTCTGTACCGCTCAGTCTGAGTCGAAATGAAGTCATAGTCAAAGGCCGGAGTCCACGCGGCAATTCCTCAATGACTTCCAATACCCCTGTAGTATTCAGAGAATTATTGGCGAGTTTCAGTCTAACTCGGACTGTATCATCCACAAACATTTCGGTCTTCTGGACGTCGCGTTCAACTTTCAGTGTGCTTAGAGTTCTAAATTCGCGGCGGAAGATGATAGCATCAATTGCTATTATCAATAGAAGAACATTTCCGGGCAATAGGAAGATGGGTTCTGAGGTCAGGGCTGAAAGTGAAATGTAGATCAGAAGAGAAATGATAGCTGACTTGCCTGCTCTGGTAAACAGAGCGTTGTCACCGTGGTGGCTCTACCGTTGAGAGAGCACCGAGAATGACAGCTCGAACATTATCATAGTTGAAAATGGCGTTAACTGCACCAGACTTTACTGCGTATTCTGGATTCAATATTAACCGATGGTTGAGTACAGGAAAAGCCATCTCTTTCACATCATCTGGCGTCACATAGGTCCGGCCATTGAATGCTGCAAGACATCGACTCGCTGCCAACAATTGGACTGAAGAACGAGGGCTCCCTCCAAGCAGGACCCGAATCCGGTCCGCTCGCGTTGAGGAAACGATCGATACTATGTATCTTAACATTTCTTGTTCAACATGGATCCCTTTAGTCACCTCCTTGCGTATTGCAGCAATCTCCAAAGGAGAAATGACAGCCTTCACCTTCGCCAGAGAGGAGATTACGTCGCCGCCCTTCAATATCGCGATCTCTTCGTCTTTTTCGGGAAGGTCAATAATCAGTCGGAACATGAATCGATCCATCTGAGCTTCTGGTAGAGGGTATGTTCCGTGAAGCTCTACTGGATTTTGTGTAGCCAATACCATGAAGGTGTCGAATAAGGGCTTGGTGAAACCTTCTACAGTGACCTGGCTCTCCTGCATCGCTTCAAGTAGCGCAGACTGTGTCTTTGGTGTAGCACGATTG
>DAEN01000038.1:6195-26671 GCA_002495315.1 Thaumarchaeota archaeon UBA141 | reverse complement strand
TGTCTTTGGTGTAGCACGATTGATCTCGTCGGCCAGTATTACATTTGCGAATACTGGTCCTTCTCTAAAGTTGAAGTCTTGGGTTTTTGGGTTATAGACAAACGTTCCTGTGATATCAGATGGCAACATGTCTGGAGTGAACTGGATCCGACGGAAGCTAAAACCAAGGCTCTTAGCAAAAGTCTTCGCTATCAGAGTCTTGGCTACACCTGGAACACCCTCAAGCAAAACGTGACCACCAGTAACCAGAGCTACCAACAAGAACTTGATTATGTCTGCCTTCCCGATGACTACTTTTGATACTTCTCGTAGGACTTTTTCCTGGAGCACCGCGGCAGTTTTGATCCCCAACCTGAACTTACTCCTGTTCTTCCATCATTGAAATAGCAGCAGAATGTCGGCGAGCCAACCCAAGGAATAGTTGCTCTGAAATTGAATTGTTTGATCTGATATTCTTAACATCGGTGGAAAATGCATCCAAGTAACTCTGAATTTTCTGTTGTCTATGGATACTTCCAACATTACTGCCGGTGGCCAGTCTGTGCCAAAGATCTTCCGCCATTCCTTCCAAAAGTGAATTATAGCGAGGTCCTTCACGATCAATGTCAGAAATTAGTCGAGAGTAGTCACTGGGTTGATCTGAAGCACTGATAGCTCCTAATGTTCTCGTAACCGATCCGTCAGTTGATCGTCGAACAAACACGATGAGGAACAAGGTAGCTAGGAGAAGAAGTGATAATGCCGACTCCAGGGCCAATTTGACTAATGCATCTCCTGCTTCAGTAACATCGGGTACTTACCGAGCAGGTCCTCGAGAAGCATCATCGACATCTCATATTCTCTAGGACTCGCTTGAAGGTTTCCGAATCTAGAATGTTCGTATATAACATACAGAGATAATAGACGTGTTCGAACAGATTTACTCATTTCGTCTCGGTTTATGATCGAGTTTAAGATCTCTCTTTCAGTGTCAGCGCGAGAGTAATTAATGTTGAATTCTTTCAAAAGCCCATCACGAATAGTTTGGTAGGATTGGATAAGACCTATCATGTACTTTCCCTCCTCACCCGTCTGTCTTAATCTCTTCAGGAGAGGTTCCTCGTCTTCGACTCGCCTCTCACCGAGAGAACTCCGGCTTCCACGAGCGCTTGTCAAAACTGGGTACATAACTCCCACCGTAATAACAATGCCTAGAATTATAATCACCGCCATCAATATTTGATAGATAATGTCTGACGAAATTGCCAGCAGTGAGAACGTCATGGAATCCGTGCCACTTGTGTAAGAAGCCAATATGCAGCCACTATCGGGTTTTCATCCTGCAATAGATCGTCAACATGCAGACGTGATAAAGGGGAAGCGAATGCCCATTCTTGTTGTCCAGAGATTGAACTCTCAATCACTTGGAAGATCGCCACTTGGGACTGCCGGATAGCTGGAGAAATCACTACGGACCGGCCAACAAGAGAAGATTCAACGTTAAACCCCCCGGGTCCGGAAAAATAGACCTCGAAGAAACGGGCTCCATGTACACGCGTTGAGGGAAATGAGATCCCTATAACATCGCCCGGTGTGAGAAGATTGTCGCGGTAATTGTCGTGGAACTCTATGAGATACTTGTCAAGAGGCTGTCGAATAAAAGTCCAGTCTATATGAACACGGCTCTGTTCTCTGCCAGAATTGATAGTGATATTTGATTCTAGCCCAGAGTATTGCAATTTTACTTCGTATGTTCCCTCTGGAATGATAAATGCACTCACGCCATTTGTATTTGTAGAAGCAGCTAACACAAGACCTGAGTTTGTCGCATTTCTCTTGTTGGGATCCACGATTGAAACAAGTAATCCGGGTATGGGACTGACAAGGAATGGTTCTGTTTGGGCAAGGCTAACCGTAACAATCACCTCGCCAGCTAGTGCACCTCCAAGACTATTCGTTCCATTAGATCTATTTACCTCCCTAGCAGCTGTGAGTCCTGCACCTAGCAGATCTAATGATAGAAAGATCAGCACAAGTGCCAGCAAAAGGGCCAACAATCCACCCGCCCAGGAACGACGAGAATACTCTCGCAACGCTGTCTCCATAACAGAATTTAGGTTAATAATATTGTTCAACTGGTACTGTACAAGCTTTAGAGATCCCTCTCTCTTTCTAACAAGTTTAAAGGCAGGCTCCTAGAGAAAATTAACGAAGTTTTGCCGTGGCGGTTAAAGGAAAAGTAGTCTGGATTAACGGTCCAGCCGTAAAAGCAGAGGGAATGGCGGAAGCCAAGATGTACGAGACAGTAGAAGTTGGCCAGGACAAAATGGTTGGGGAAATTATTCGAATCACGGGTGACGTCGCGTTCATTCAGGTCTATGAATCTACAAGCGGTCTGAGTCCGGGTGAGCCAGTTTATGGTACTGGTCACCCTCTGTCTGTCTCCCTTGGTCCGGGCATGATGGGAACTATCTACGATGGCCTTCAACGTCCTCTTGACAAGATCGCCGAAAAGTCTGGAGCCTACATTCAGCGTGGCGTAAACATAACACCGCTACCAATGGAAAATTCTTGGAAGTTCCGGCCTTCAAAGAAGAAAGGTGACGAAATAGAGGCTGGATCCATACTGGGAGTAGTCAAAGAAACACCTCTCGTAGATCACAAAATACTCGTACCCCCGACTGTCTCCACTGCGAAGGTTTTAGATATAGTAAAGGAGGGAAATTATAGTCTAGAAGACACGATAGCTACGGTCCAATCGAGTGGAAAGAAACTCGATCTGAAAATGTACCATCAATGGCCTGTACGGAAACCACGGCCATACAAAGAAAGGTTTGACCCGGAAGTCCCCCTCCTGACTGGACAGAGAGTCATAGACACGTTCTTTCCAATAGCTAAAGGCGGTACCGGAGCGATCCCTGGAGGATTTGGCACTGGTAAAACAGTAACCCTTCATCAGGTAGCAGCATGGGCAGACTCGAAAGTAGTATTGCATGTTGGTTGCGGTGAACGAGGAAACGAGATGACCGAAGTTCTTGTCAAGTTCCCTGAATTGAAAGATCCGGCTTCAGGACGACCCCTTATGGAACGAACTATTCTTGTGGCCAATGTCAGCAATATGCCAGTTGCTGCGAGGGAAGCCAGCGTCTATACTGGTGTCACTATGGCTGAATACTACCGCGATATGGGTTACGATGTAGTTCTCGTTGCAGACTCGACAAGTCGTTGGGCCGAAGCGCTGAGAGAAATGAGTGGGCGACTCGAAGAGATGCCAGCTGAAGAAGGATATCCCTCTTATCTAGCATCTAGACTTGCAGAATTCTACGAACGTGCAGGTCGGGTTACAGCATTAGGCAGTCCTGAGCGCATTGGTTCAGTCACCTTGATTGGAGCGGTCTCTCCATCGGGTGCTGACTTTACAGAACCTGTAACTACTCATACCATTCGCTTCATAAGAACCTTCTGGGCATTAGATACAAGGCTGGCATATTCACGACACTATCCTGCTATCAACTGGATGACAAGCTATTCGGGCTATCTAGACTACATAGAAAAATGGTGGTCAAAGAACGTTGATAAGGAATGGAGTCACTTGAGAGGCGAAGCGTATCAGATCCTGCAGCGCGAAGATGCACTCAAGGAAATAGTACGGTTGCTGGGACCTGAAGCGTTACCTGACGAAGAAAAACTAGTCCTTGATTTAGCTCGTATGCTAAAGATTGGCTTCTTGCAACAGAGTGCATATGACGAAGTTGATTCGTATAGCAGTCCCGAAAAGCAGATCCGCCTTCTCAAGATATTCGTAGATTTCCACCACCAAGCTCTATCTGCCCTGAGAGGTGGAACATCTCTTGGAGATATTCGATCCATTCCAATAATTCCAAATATTCTTCGAGCGAAGTTCGACATCAAGAGTGAAGAGCTTGATAAGCTGGATAAACTCAAGGAGGAAACTTCGCAAGCATTTAAGGCCTTAAGCACTAAGCCCGAGGTGAAGGCAGTTGCCTAGTAAAGGATCAGGCGGTATAGAGTACACCCAGATCCAGGAGATCAAGGGACCTCTCCTGATAGTCAAAGGTGCAACAAAGGCCACATATGACGAGCTTGTAGAGATAGAATGTCGCGGCGAAGGCAAGAAGCTCGGAAGAGTTCTCGAAGTTGGTGGAGGACTGGCGGTTATCCAGGTCTTCGAAGGGACGACCGGACTCTCGGTCGCGGGAACGAAGGCCCGCTTCCTCGGAAGAACTATGGAAATCCCTGTTTCAGATGAGCTTCTAGGAAGAGTATTCGACGGCCTTGGTCGTCCTCTCGACGGCCTCCCCGAACCAGTGGGACACGATTTTCGAGATGTAAATGGAGCCCCAATGAACCCCGAAAGGAGAGACTATCCTACAGACTTCATTCAGACGGGAGTCTCGGTAATTGATGGGATGCTCACTCTTGTTCGTGGCCAAAAATTACCCATATTTTCAGGAGCAGGCATGCCTCACAACATGCTGGCTGCTCAAGTAGCTCGTCAAGCCACGGTACGTGGAAAGGGAGAGGATTTCGCAGTTGTCTTTGGCGCTATTGGAGTTCAACATGGTGAAGCAGCCTTCTTCAAGAAAACGCTAGAGGAGAGTGGAGCGATCAAGAGAAGCGCCCTCTTTCTCAACCTTGCTGATGATCCTGCGATAGAGAGAATTATCACTCCTCGAGTAGCTCTTACTGCAGCAGAATACCTGGCCTTCGACCTTGGAATGCATGTCCTGGTCATCCTAACGGACATTACTAACTACGCCGAAGCTCTTCGTGAGATAAGCGCTGCGAGAGAAGAGGTTCCCGGCCGGAAAGGATATCCAGGATACCTGTATACAGATCTAGCCGCCAACTACGAACGTGCTGGCCGAATCAAGAACAAAAAGGGAAGCATAACCCAGATGCCCATTCTCTCGATGCCTAGTGACGACATCACCCATCCGATCTCTGACTTGACCGGTTATATTACGGAAGGACAAATTGTCCAAGGCAGAGACCTCTTTCGCAAAGATATCTATCCACCTGTCAGTGTCTTGATGAGCTTGAGTCGCCTAATGAAAGATGGTGTAGGAAAGGACCAGACAAGAGAAGACCACATGGAGGTCAGTAATCAGCTCTATGATGCCTATTCTCGTGCTCAGGAATTGCGTGCACTGGCTGAGATTGTAGGGAAAGCGGGGTTGTCCGGCGTTGACTTGAAGTATCTTCAATACGGTGACATCTTTGAGCAAAAATTCCTCAAGCAAAGCTACTTGGAAAACCGTACTCTAGAGGACACTCTGCGCCTCGCCTGGGAAGCTCTATCCATCTTGCCAACAAGTGAGCTCACAAAGATCAAAGACAGTTACGTGAAGGAGTATTACACACCAGAAGAGAAAAAGGAATAATCATGTCCTCCGGTTTTGGTAGTAAGGTCCTTCCCACAAAAATAGAGCTAATAAGAATTCGCAAAAGCCTAACCGTATCTCGATCGGTCCACAAGATTCTCGAGGACAAGAGAGATGTGCTCCTACGAAGACTTGATGAGATGATCGAAGGCGCAACCAAGGCAAGGGACGAGACATGGGGGCCCCTCTCTGCCGCTTACGATTCTCTTTTTGATGCATACCTTAGGATGGGAGCACTTAGATTGGAAGGTACTGCTGCAACGACGCCTCTCCAATTGACCGTTGAGGTAAATGTTCGAAGAGTTGTCGATGTTGATGTTCCCACGTTGAAAGTCATAGGTGAAGGCAAAGGACTAACCTATGGGTTCGTCGATACGTCATCTACGCTCGACGATGCTACAAGAACCTTGCAAGATGTCTTACCGAGCATCTGCAAAGCCGCCGAAGTTGAGAATGCCATCTTCAGGCTGGCCACCGAGCTAGAGAAGACACAGAGACTTATCAACGCCCTTGAATTTATCATCATTCCAAGCTACGGTGGAGCAATTAAATACATCTCAGCCACTCTTGAAGAGCGCGAACGCGAAGAATTCGTAAGGTTAAAACATGTCAAGAATGTTCTTGAAACTAGGAAGGAACAATAAACAGGGATTCTTATGAGCGTTAAAGAGCTGGTAGAACGAGAGTTTGTGAAAGCCAAGCGGCAGATTACGGCCGGACATGAGAAGGAACTCCGGTCACTGGAAGCAGAAATTGACGAAATAGGGAAACGAACTCTGAAACAATTTGAAAATACTTAATACTGCTACCTCGTAATGCTTCTAAAATCATGAATCGTAAAAGTTTGCTCGCTCTTAGTGCAGCATCGATAGTAATACTAACACTATTTCCCTCCGCCTATGCAATTCCATCTGGAATGCAATTCTTCCCTGCAGCTGCGGAGCCCAATAAATTCCTAGCCGCGTCATTAGCTTTCGGCCTTGCCGCGGTAGCAGCAGGATTCGCAGTTGGAAAAGCAGGTTCAGCGGGTTTAGCAGCAGCAGCCGAGAGACCCGAACTCAGGACTCTAGCTATAATCATCACAGCCCTTGGAGAGGCGCTAGCTATCTACGGAATAGTAATCGCCATCCTCATACTCGGCCAGGCTTAGGAGGCCATACTCACTCAGTCCACGTCCTTGACGTGGACTACCTTTCGAGTGATAACGAAAGAGGCCAGGACACCTATACCGAGTCCCAGAGTAGCCAGGACGAAAGGTAGTACTATGTGTCTAGGGTCAGTCGATACCTCGACAATGTAGAAACCTAGGAAAGTCCCCCCTAGTGCCAGCCCGGCAATCAGAAGAGGGAATATAACAAACGTCAAGAACAGAATCAAGATCGTGTGACCTCGATCCTCGAGTCAGAGAAGTTCCTCTGGATGGAGAACTCGTCTGCAGTACCTACATTGGAGGAGTGGATCATCCCTCTTCAAGACTTGAATGCTACTCTGTAGCGCCTCCGGCGAGTTTGTTATGCAGCCAGGGTTTGGGCAAACAAAAACGCCAGTAAAGACTTCTGGAAGCTCGACACGATGTTTCTCTGCCACTCGAAAATCTTTGATAAGGTTGACCGTTGCTCTCGGAGCTATTAGGGCGATTCTGTCAGCTTCTTCCCGACTAAGATATTTGTTTTCAACCTTCAGCATATCTTTCTTATCGATCTTTGAGCTGGGCATATTCATCGCTACAGTAATGACACTTCCATGGGTGCCATCTAGTCCAAGAGCCTTTAGGACCTGCAGAGCTCGTCCAGCTTGTAGGTGATCCAAGACAGTACCATTTCGAATTCTCCTAACCAAAAGCTGCTCGCTAGACATTAGACTAGATGATATCACCGACTTTAGTGATAAGTTCTATGGTCTTGACCTATTCATATGACCCGGAATTGCTATTGTTGATGGAGGCAGTCCCTTCTTCTTACGTTCTCCATCCCAATGGATCAGGGTGCGAATAGCTTCAATGCCTACATGAGCTAGTCTTCTTTCTCGTTCGAGTCGGTGACGATCTCCTACGACCGTGGGGACAGCTACGAAAGTAGCGCCAGCGCGGAGGCCGTATAGATTAGCAATACTGAATATCGCGGAAGATTCCATTTCGAAACAAAGGACGCGTGCATGTTGAAGGTTTGATAGGAGGTTATTTGCGCTTGAGGGAAGATATGCATCATTTCCGGGTTTTGACTGGCCCACATAGAAGGCATCAGTGGAAGCAGAAATTCCAGCATGCCAAGACACTTTGGCATTATCGGCGGCATAAGCGAGAGCAGATATCATAATAGGAGTCGCTGATGCTGGATATTCAATCATAACGTATTGTCGACTTGTTCCCTCCAATCGGACGGAGGCAGTAGCAATAACCATGTCGCCCATCTTAACGTGAGGTTGGATTGGCCCGCAAGTCCCGACTCTGAGAAATGTGGTAACCCCCGCCTGCGCGAGCTCTTCCATAGCGATGGAAGCACTTGGAGAGCCGATTCCAGTCGAGCAGACAGTTACGATCTCGTCTTCTAGCCGACCAACGTAAGTGATAAATTCTCTATTCCGGGCGACTTCTTTGGCGTCGTCTAGGAAACCCGCTATTATTTCAACGCGGGCAGGGTCGCCTGGAAGCAGTACATATCGACCGAGTGGCGTATCGTCAACGTTGATGTGATAAAATCGCTCTCTTGCTTTCAAGATAGTCAGATCTTAACCGGTTGACCGTCGGCTTATCTAAATATCCTTAACCTCTGGCATAACACCACAAGAAAAATGGTCATCTATTGACGCAATATGAATCACGTCAACATACCCAAATATGAAATACACGTCAATCCAACTTCTCCATATGGAAGACATTGAGAACTGCATCTTCTGTAGAATTGTACGACGCGAAATTGACAGCAAAGTCCTACTGCATGATGATCACATCACAGCCTTTGATGATATAAATCCCGTCGCACCAATACATGTTCTAATAGTCCCTAACAGACACTTTGGATCCTTAGGAGACCTCCAAAAGGGAGAAGAGTCACTCCTAGGTATGATGGTGCAAACTGGATATCGTCTTGCTAAGCAGCTGGGAGTTGAAAAAAGCGGTTTCCGTCTTGTCATTAACAATGGTCCCGAAGCTGGCCAGAGTGTAGATCATCTACATTTCCATCTTATTGGAGGCAGACGTCTCGGTTGGCCACCCGGATGATACCAACGTCTTCCTTTTTCTTCATAAATACTTGCAAGAAGTTTTTCTCCTTTAGAGGGCCAATAGTTATAGTCAAGAGTGCAATTGAATTAAGACATATTGAAGAGTAGAAAGAAGAGGCGGGAGCAAAAGACTATGAAGGCCCACAAAAGGGCTAGGCATTCTCAACTAAAACCTGCATAGCGCCAGGTTCATTCCCAGACGCAGGTTTGAATCCTTCAAATGCACTAGCTATCGCAGTTACCTGTAGATCGAGCTCTGCCGGTCTGAGGGTGACCCCGCATTTACCGCAACGTCCTCCACTGGAATTCAATATATCCCTTGGCGACCGTAATTGAAGACCGGCATATAGTGAGTTTCCACAACCCCCACAAAGGAAGACAAGAGGCACTTGTGCGTTCTGAATAATTCATGGTACATGTTTAGATATAAATTTATAAATTCTATTTCCAGTTAAACTATAAATTTATAGCTTTCTAGCGCTAACTCACATTATAGCCACTATTTCCACATTATTATACAATAAATGCAACAAATGTCATACGTATAAGGGAAACAGCAGTCCAATTCTCCCTAAGGAACTCCTGTTTATATATAGATATCACTGGTTTCCAGTATTCCTAGTCCAACCTTCTTGACATCCATGTGTTGAGGAGGTCGATGAAACTGGAAGCCCTGCTGAAGCAGGGCTCACTGAGGCGCCTATATCGTTCAGGAGTTGTTGTGCTACTTGGAAGCTATGTTAGCAGCTTGTTCTTGGGCTTCGCGCCAGTATTTTTCAAAGTCTTTTCTTGTCGTTTCGTCGTCCCATGGCTTCCTTCCTTCACTTCCATGATGCTCCATTTCAGCAATGCCTAGATGGTCTAGTAGAGTGGTGGTGATTCCCAAGAAGAGAGCAGGTTTTTCCTGGTCGTCATTGATGAAGACATGCCACATATTTGGTGGCACCATGATCAAGTCTCCTGCTTCCCAGTCGTAACGATCGCCTACTGATGTAGCTCGTTCCTCGTCTTTTTCTCCCCCTATGAAGGTGTGGCCCCTGCCGTATAGCAAGAATACTACGGCCTCCTGGAGATGTTTGTGCTCTATGTTTGAGCCTCCGGGTGGAATCATTTCCTTAAAGATATGAAGCTGCTTAGTTGCAGGCAATTTTCCGTCTGCATAACGGAGCTTGGGGTCTATGAGGTAAGTGGTGTAACCATGTCCATTCCATTTGGGTTGAAAGTCCTTTCCTTTCACGATTTTCGCTGCCTTCGCCCTTTCTTCCTTAGCATGTTTCTTGAAGTCCAGGTTAGCCTGATATACCTCGAATGAGATATTTCGTTCTCTTTCTCGTTCAGCCAATTTAGTCGCTTTAAGTTTCCTGGTTGAGGGTATATATGGTTTCTAACAGCGAAAGTTTGAACGTTATCCTGAGAATATCTTCCAGCTATACAACCTATCCACACCAGTAGTAGTGGTTGGGAAAGTGAACCGCTACAGAGTCAGTTAGAAGGAGACAATCCGATTCTTATTGTCCAAAGCATTATTCCCAAGGATACGATGCCTCGCGGTTTTGCCTCACTCCACCTTATACATTAGTGAAATAACCACATCACAGACCCGGAGTTTTGTATAATGACAAAGATCCGTGCAAGCAATACTTTTCAACGCGAGTTAAGTAAGAAATGATATGCCTGCAGTAGACGCAGTCTCCCTTGTTTTTGCTAATTGGTGTCCTCATTGCAATCCTCCCGCGTTAGAAACAGTAAAGAGAATAGCGGCAGATCTTGATGTCAAAGTGAATCTCCATGATATCGATATTCCTGAATCAGAGAAAATAGCTGACGAGCTAGTGAAAAGTCATGGTAACTGGGCGGCAGACTATCTTATTCCCCAGATCTTCCTAGAATTTGCTGATGGGACAATACAACACATTTTCACTGGTTTTTCAGAGGGAGTAGCGATCACAAAGGCCAGAATGGCCGATCTCTTTCAAAGTCAGTGGTATAGAGACCTTGTGCATACACAGAAAGCTTAGAGACTATTGTGTTCCTTCTCTATGTCTACCTGCACCGGGGGCAAAGACGTACACTAGAGTCAGTTTGCTCAAGGAATATCCGTTTGCATCCTTCCTTCTCTTCATTTCCTGTGCAGAGAAAGGCGCTCGTGCCCGCGTCACTAGGCCCTCTAGTTTGATGAGAAGTCCGATGTCTTGGAGGAGCCCAGTATAGCTGCATTACAGGTTCGGAACCATGAAATGTAATTCTATTCTCTTCTGTCATTTTCGCTGGATCGATACCTAACTCCCATCCATGGCGAGTAGCTACACGTATTTCTTCGTCCCTGATTGGTATGTCAACTAGATGCAGGGAGAGAAGGTTCTTTAGAGATGTTACATCGGAATTTGTATCAAAATATACTATTCGTGAGACGCTGCCCGACGGACAAACATATGCGCCAGCTATTCTTTCTTCCTCTTTCAGAAGCTGCATGAAGCTTGTTGGTGACGAACAGTGACGATAGCATTGTCCGGGGAGAATCAAGTATTTCTGGACCCGGGAGACAAATCCTTGATCAGAACCGGCCATTCTTAGAGATCCCAAAGTTATGTCAAGGTCCAATCTATTCAATATTACCCTCAAAGATCGGAATTGAAAAAAAGCAGAAATAATCATGAAATATTGATCTAAAGAAGTCATGCAATTCGGCCTTGCGTATGATTTTCTCAGTGCGTCTTCGTCCATGGATGCGGTGATGCGAGATGCCCTCAAGAATGCCAAGATGGCAGAAAATCTTGGATTTCATTCGATCTGGGCAGGGGAGAGTCATTCACTGACTCTTATTGATGGACATTTACCTTCGCCGTTGCTAGCTCTGGCATCTGTTGCAACAGTAACTACAAGAATTCGCCTTGGCACTGGTGTTCTCTTGCTCCCTCTCTACAATCCCCTGAAGCTAGCAGAAGATATTGCAATTTTGGATGGCATATCTGGGGGACGTCTAATTGTTGGAGTTGGTCTTGGGGGGCCCAAGAATCGGGTTTTCTATGGAATTCCCGAAGAGAATGTAGGAAAGAGAATGGAAGAAGCAATATTGTTACTCAACGAATTGTGGTCGCAGCCCTCAGTCATCTTTGATGGACAGTTCTTCAGATATTCCAATGTAGGTGTCAATCCGCACCCAATTCAGAAACCGAGACCCCCACTTATCATAGCTGGCGCTGTCGAGGCGGCTGCAGATCGAGCAGCCCGACTAGGGGATGGGTGGATAGGAGCCTCAAACTACAATATGCCACAGCTTAGACAAATGATCAACAATTATCGCAAAGCAATGAGGAACCTTGGAAAAGATCAAGAATCCGCTCCAGTAATAGCAAATCGCATAATATACGTAGACCAAGATCCTAGTGCGGCACTCGAACATGCGAGACCCTATTTGTCTGCTTTTCTCAGTTGGTATGCCAGTAGAAATGCACTAAGTGACTCAGACGGCAAGAAGATCGGCAAGTACGATGACGATATGTTTGATAGACTTGTCGAATCATTGGTCATTGTTGGCGGCCCTGATGAGTGTATTGGAATAATCGAGAAATATCAAAAGGAGATCGGGGTGACTCAACTAAATCTGAGGGTAAGATTTGGGGGAATGAATGCTAATATGGTCCCTGGGCAATTGAAGCTTCTTGGAAAAAGAATCTTGCCTTATTTTGCTGATCAAGATCGTGGCCAGACTGACTACATATAATTGATGAATGATCAAACAATAGGGTGGAACTTCGGGACAGCCACCTTATCGCTTAGATGCTCAAAAGAGGCTTCTACTTTCATGCCTATGGAGACCTTTTCAGGTTCCACATCTACAACCTGAGCAATTAATCTAACGCCAGAAGACAGCTCGATCGCCGCCAGGGCAAATGGAAGTTCCGCTTCAAAGGCAGAGCTATTCATCACTACCTGACGAATGATGGTAAAGGAGTACACTACTCCGCTAAGAGACGATAACTCCGAGGTCAGCTCTCTTGAGGAGCATTCCTCACAGTTAGGTCTCGGTATCCATTGACTATGTCCACAACCCTTACATCTCTGAATCCTCAGCTCTCCCCTCTTTGTCCCTTCCCAAAATTCTTGGGCAAAGGGAGTAATCTCCGGCAGAGGCTTTGGGCGTTCGTGTCCCTCTGCGTGATCGGCGCTAACTCCAAACTTCGACATTTTAACTACACTTCCGTCCCGAGAATACCTACTGAATTGAAGCCAACGTTACGTCCATATTGAAGTGCGCCAATCCCCGTGATCATTCCCAACCGAGCATCGTCGATCTGGCGTTCTCCTCCTTCTCCACGCAATTGCCGTATTCCCTCGATTAGGTTAACTTGACCACCAGCCAGTCCAGGCTGTCCAGCTGAAATCTGACCCCCGCCGGTGTTTATTGGGAGTTCTCCCTTGTATGAGATATCCGTCTCTTCAACGAATTTCCCTCCCTTCCCTTTTTCGCAAAACCCGATATCTTCAATCTGCATCAATACAGCAATAGTGTAATCATCATAAGGCTGCAGGAAGTTAATGTCGCCTCTGGCCACTCCTGCCATTGTCATCGCATCTCTAGAAGCTTGTCCAACCCCTGTGGAGGTAACATCTCCAAGCTGCTTGGTGTCATGATAGTAATTGTCGCACTCGCCGAATCCTAGTAAATAGACGGGCCTTGGACATATCTTGCGTGCCTCCTCAGCTGAAGTCACAATAAATGCCGAACCCCCATTTACACGCATAACCGTATCAAGCATTCTAATTGGTTCAGCTATCATCTTAGAGCTTAGATAGTCATCCATACTAATGGGCTTTCGAAATATGGCATTCGGGTTAAGGACAGCATGGTCCCTTTGCGTCACTGCTATCTTTCCCGTCTGCTCGGGCCTTGTCCCATATTGATGCATATGACGGCGCATAACTAGTGCAAATAGACTTGTTGGCCCCATCACTCCGAAAGGTTTCTCATAATCTCGGCGATGCTCTGTTAGCATCATCGTATCTCCATAAGTCATCGGAGCATCACCTGCGATACATAGGACTCTATCAACGATCCCCGAATTAACCGCTAGTGCAGCTTGTGCTAAACTAACCAGTCCACTTGATCCGCCATGTGAAGTTGTTATCATCCAGCGTGTAGTAATCCCCAGATTCTCCGCAACCTCTACCCCTACAAAGAGTGGATGATTGACCTCGGGATGAACAATAGCAAGTCCTTGATTGTCCAGATCCTTCTTGCTCATTCCAGCGTTTTCAAGTGCTAGCTCCGCCGCCAAAGAGAAATATTCCCAATAACTTAACCGAGGCTCCCCTCTTGACACATTTGCTCGAGTGAAGGACGTCTCACCATAGCCCACAATGGCAGCTTTTCCTCGTAGAGACATGGTTGACAGATATCTACTCTTCGCTAGTTAAGCGTTAGTAAGAAATGTGAAAATATGGCAGTTAGTCTCTTGTCATAATCATCCATAATTCTCTCACCAGTTTAGTTAACAATAGGATCTAGGCGATAATATTGGATTGACTTGGAAATTGAAGTCTCTACTTTGGAACAGAACAAACCGTCCCATCATCAAGTATACTTCGGGTCCATTCTTTCTCTGTAGTCAACCATGGCTGCGATCACTTCCATAGTGCGTCGTGGTGTGTTGTAGACCGGAATTCCATTTTGGATGAAGACTTTTCTAGACTCTGCACCATACTCTTGTGGTGTCATCCAACAAGCGAAGAGTGCCTTGCCAGACTTCCTGAAGGCTTCTGATGCCTTAGCTACAATCTCTGCAGCTTTAGTTCCGCCTCCGACCCTAAGAACTAAACAGAAATCTCCTTCGTGTCTTGCTACAGTCTTCAGGACACTTTCAAACATAGCAGAATCACCCAGTGCTTGCCCACTTAGATCCATAGGATTTCGAATAGCTGCAAAATCTGGCATAATCTTCTGCAATTCTGTTTTTGTTTCATCCGATAGATCCTCAAGCTCAATTCCAAAATCCTTGCAGAGATCAGCTATGAGTGTATTAGCTCCACCAGACGCGGAAACTACCACAAGTTTCTTTCCTCTAGGAATGGGTTGCAGAGTGAAAGCCATGAGCAAATCACAGACTTGGTTGATGTCTTGGACCTCAACTATTCCTGCCTGTTTGAACATGGCTCGATAGACATCGTAGGAACCTGTCATAGCGCCAGTATGGAATTTCGCCGCAAGGGCCGCCTTTTCAGATCGACCTGCTTTAATCACGACAATAGGTTTCTTAGCCTCATGGGCACGTAATGCAGCGTCAAGAAACTTCGGCCCATCCCGTATACCTTCGAGGAATATGCCGATAGCTTCGGTTTTTGGGTCGTCGACGAAGAAGTTTAGATAATCACCTACATCAAGATCTGCCTCATTAGCAGAGGAAACTCCGTGGCTAACGCCTATACCCATCTCAATCATCGAACCAACCAGGTATACAAGCAGTCCTCCGCTTTGAGTGATCAAAGCTGCTCTGCCAATAGGAAGTTCACTAAAGAAACCTAAAGTTGGACTGAAGGTTGCCATCATCTTTGTACCCGTGGAGATTATCCCTTGTGTATTCGGTCCACAGATCCGCATTCCGTATTTTCTAGCGATCTCGACCAGCTTCTGTTGTTCATCACCTTTTCCCATTTCTTCGAAGCCAGAGGAGAAAATAATAGCGCTCCTAGCCCCCTTTTTCCCCGCCTCATTCAGTACTCCAGCTACAGCATGAGGCGGAACTGCGATACAAACTAGATCCACGTTCCCTGGAACTTTTAGAATGCTGGAATAACACTCAACGCCATTTAGCTGTGGATAGTTTGCATTGACTGGGAAAACATGTGAACGATCAAATCCGAACCTAAGTAGATTTGGTACTATCATCCCTGCAATCTTGTTCGGATTCTCCGATGCTCCTACTACGGCGATAGCATTAGGTTCAAACAGCGGTTTCAATTGGCTTGACGCCACCGTCTGTTTTCGTGGAGATTGTGTGGGCTTTGCAATAACAAGACGCGCATCAAGAGAGACTAGGCGTCCAGTCTTCTTATTCATCACCACTGGATTTAGATCGGCTCCCTGGATCCTTGGATCTTCCAGGAACATCTTACCCACAGCTTCCAAGACATCGAGAATTTCGTTTGAATCAAAGGAATAGGTGCCACGATAGCCGGCGAGCATATCTGACACTCCTATCTCCTCAATCATCTTTGTCAGCTCGTTTCTATTGCAAGGGTATAATCTAACGGAAAAATCCCGGAGCAGTTCTGTGAAGATACCTCCCAAGCCGAAAACCAGAGTTAGACCGAAAGTCTTGTCGCGTTTTGCTCCAATGATGAGCTCTAATCCACCATCTATCATTTCCTGGATGAGCAGACCTGTGATTTTCGCTCCTCTTGCCTTTTTGGCTACATGGTCTAGAATTTCTGCATATGCAGAGGTAACGTGTTCCGGCTTCGTGAGTCCAAGTGAAACACCGCCCACGTCAGACTTATGTGAAATTTCCCGGGAAACAGCTTTCAGGACGACAGGGTATCCAAGTCGTTCTGCAGCCTGATGGGCCTCGGATAGACTTGTTACAAATTCACCTTGCGGGCTAGTGATCCCGTAGTCAGCCAAGAGAAGCTTCGATTCGATTTCTGTTAGAATTGTCCGTCCTTCAGCCAGAGCAAGACCTACGAGATCCTTCTCAAAAGTCCTAGCACTTGTTTTCCTAGGCACTTTTTCTCTCCAAATTCCTTGGTTTTGAATATAAACAGAGTAGGACCAATCGTAGCTATATTTCTTTAAGGTATAGAGAAAGTCATTTACTTTCCCTTGAACTCAGGAGGTCTTTTTTGTAAGAAGGCGCTAGTTCCTTCTTGCTTGTCTTCTGTGTAATGCGTAATAGTACTTACTTCCGCCTCGTAAGCTAGACCTGTGGTAATATCAGCATCAAGACCCCGATCTATCGCGGACTTTGCAAGCATCACTGAAACCGGCGCGTTCTTAGCTATCTTCCTGGCAATATCTTTAGCATATTCCTGCAATCTTTCACCCTGTGCTACGTGATTTACTAGTCCTATTCGCTCTGCTTCTGATGCAGTGATCAATTCTCCTGTAAAGATCAATTCCTTTGCTAGCCCAGGTCCAATCAGCCTAGGGAGACGTTGAGTACCGCCGGCTCCTGGAAGAAGTCCGCGTTGAACTTCGGGTTGGCCGATCTTTGCATTCTCTGACGCTATGCGGATATCACAACAGAGAGCCAGCTCACATCCCCCGCCCACAGCAAATCCGTTTATCGCAGCAATAGTTGGTTTGAAGAACTGTGCTACTGAGTTGAAGGGCTCAGTCCCTCCGAGGCGTCGATGTCTTCTTGCCTCGAGCGGCATCTTAGACTTTAGGTCTTTGATGTCTACACCAGCGCAAAAGGCTCTGCCAGTACCCGTAAAGATTACCACTTTGATGCTTTCATCGTTACCTAGGTCTTCCAGTACATCAAGAATTTCGGATCGCATCTGAACGTTCATAGCATTCAAGACATCTGGGCGATTCAGTGTTATGATTGCATATCCTTCTTGCTTTTCCACAGTTATCAATTCGTAATCCATATACCAACGACAACCTTGTTCCCACCACTAACTGATATTTACGTTTCCTTAGTTAGGATTGATTGAGTAATATGGATGTCAACAGTAAAGAATCAGAATGAAACTAGCTTGTTCAATGATGAAGACCAACAAGGCATTACCTTATAGAGGCCATCTGAACTGACTTAAGGAAGCAGACATCTATAACAGTATGTACGACTTCGAAGATGATGCTCAAGATGGTAAGAAAAGCTCCTAGTAACCTAGATGTCTTCCGGAAGCTCTTTCCTAGACTAAAGGATGTTCAATTCACTCTTACTGAACACCCGTACGGCAAGAGATGGGGAGACGATAGCGCCAACGTTAGCCTGGAATTCAGCATGAGCTCAGGAAAGCTACCCCCTAAACTCTATCCTTGTACTGATCCTCTGTGTAACAAAGGTGGTTTCAACATGGAAAGCATCATACGAGAAATGTATGAAAATTTGGTGGACGAAAGGAATGGAGTAATGCTCTGTACAGGTAAGTATGCGAAAGCTCATTGTGCACAACAGGCAGTATACTCAGCGCACCTCATCTATCTCTAGGCAAAGTCTAACCGGAAAGTCCCTGAAACATGAAGCAATTTAGCCTCCAGAATCCAATGCCTAACTACTGTAAGAACGCCATGCGTCTACACCGCTAGAATAATCTAAGATCTGGGTTCTTTCTTGAGTTGACGAATAACAGAATTAGTCACTTCTCGTGTACTAGAATTTCCCCCAAGGTCTGGAGTTCGGGTTCTTGCTAGAGTACATAGTACAGCGTCTTCAAGGGCCTCTGCAGCTCTTCTTGCAGATTCGTCTGCAGACTTTAGTGCCCACCAGTCCATCATCATCTTCACACATAGGAGCATAGCCAAAGGATTTGCTATTCCTTTTCCCGCAATATCCGGTGCAGACCCATGGACAGGTTCAAAAAGAGCGAAATTGTCACCTACATTTGCAGAAGGAGCAACTCCGAGGCCACCGACTAGTTGAGCGGCCTCGTCTGACAAAATATCTCCATACAGATTAGTAGTCACTAACACGTCAAATTGATTAGGGTTTCTGATGAGATTCATTGCAGCGGCATCAACATACATTTCATTGAAATCAATGTCTACATTCCTACTTGCGACTTCACGACAGACTCGCGAGAAGAGACCGTCAGTCTTCCGGAGGACGTTAGCCTTGTGGACAGCAATTACTCTTTTCTGCAATCCTCGCTCTCTTGCCATACGAAAAGCATACTCCGCAATACGCGAACAAGCATTTTTTGTAATGAGTCTCAACGCGACAGCGCCTCCGTCGAACTCGAATTCATGTCCACGGTATAGGTCCTCAGTATTTTCTCTAACTATCAGCAAGTCAATTCCCTGCCGATAATTGCTTACCTGTGGATATGCCTTAGCTGGCCTGAGATTTGCATAGAGATCCAAGAGTTGGCGTAGCTTTACAATCACATCTGCCGCGGTTTCACCAACAGGCCCCTTCAGGCATACATCAGAGGTTTCTATAACATCAATCGATTCTTGCGGGAGTGCCTTTCCCAAGCGTTTTAATGTCCGGTCTCCTGCCTCGACATTTCTAATATCCAATCGAAGATGGAATTGTTCAGATAGAGTTTTGAGAATCGCTACGGAAGAATTACTTATTTCTGGACCGATTCCATCACCAGTTAAGAGCGCAATCTTGAATCTTGTCATTCATGTCTCTAACCTGCGAGCGATTATTATCTTTAGATGCAGATCGATTACACAAACTTCTCATTTAGGCCTATGTACTAGTAGACGGTAGTGCTGGTTCGGGCTTGTTCTTTCTCTTGATCAGGACCTTGTTCATCCCTTGTATCAATGCATCTACGCTGGCAACTACGATATCCTCACCAGCAACCATTGCTGATGCCGTATGGCCATCTCTATCCTCCACCTTGATCAACACTTCAGCCAAAGCATCCGAGCCCCCAGTTATTGCTCGGAGCCTGTACTCATTCAGTCGAATATTGGTGATGTCATTAGTAATTTTCTGTATGGCTTTAACTGCAGAGTCAACAGGACCCATCCCGGTCTCTGCTGCAACGTAGGTCTTACCATCGACTATGAGTTTAACCGATGCTGTTGGAACCACCCTATTGCCTGTCACTACAGCCAGGTCAACAAGATCCAATACCTTCTCTTCGGTAGTGCTCTCTCCCACAATTGCTCTGGCGATAGCTCCCAGATCCATCTCTGTCACTCCCTTCCCTTTATCCCCCAATTCCTTGACTCGCTGAACTACGTCCTTCAATTGGTCTGAGTTGACAACTATGCCAAGATCATCCAGCTGAGCCTGAATTCCATGTCCTCCTGCGTGTTTGCCAGCCTGGAATCCGCGCCGTCGACCAACAATCTCGGGCTCAATTGGCTCATACGTAAATGGTAGTTTGATCACCCCGTGCGTATGTATTCCTGATTCGTGTACAAAGGCATTGTCGCCAACTATTGCTTTGTTAGGTTGAACTGGTACTCCACTTAAGCGAGAAACCAACTGAGAGGTCTCGTAGATGAGCTTCGTGTTGATGTTCGTAGTGGCATCATAGAGGCTATGTAGACTCATGACAACCTCCTCGAGAGAAGCATTTCCCCCTCTTTCTCCAATTCCATTAATGGTAACCTGTGCCTGCCGTGCTCCGCCTCTGATCGAAGCCAACGAATTAGCTGTTGCCAAGCCGAAATCATTGTGGCAGTGACAACTTACCACTCGGTCGCCAAGTTGGACTACGTCAGAGGTCAGATCCTCCATACGCTCTGGAGTGATGTATCCAACTGTATCTGGAATGTCCAACCGATCTGCCCCAGCTTCCATGACAGATTTGAATACGCTGAGAACGTATTGTCTATCGCTCCGTGTCGCATCTTCGGCAGAAAATTCCACCGTCACGCCATGGCTCTTAGCATATTCCACGAACTGTACTGCTCGTTCACGTGCCTCTTCACGAGTCATCATTAATTTATGCTGTAGATGTATATCTGAGCTAGCTATGAAGACATGAAGGGCGCTAACATCGCATGCTATCGCTGCATCGATGTCGCGTTTATCTGTCCGCGCTAGAGCACATATTTCTGTAGAAAGGCCTTCCTTAGCTATGAGCTTGACAGCAGTCTTCTCGCCTTCCGAGGTTATGGGAAATCCTGCTTCAATAGTATCCACACCGAGCTTATCGAGTTGACGAGCAATTTCCAGCTTATCTTCGGGAGTGAGGGAGACTCCAGGGGTCTGCTCTCCATCACGCAAGGTGGT
>DAEN01000038.1:0-5896 GCA_002495315.1 Thaumarchaeota archaeon UBA141 | reverse complement strand
CAGGGGTCTGCTCTCCATCACGTAAGGTGGTGTCGAATATCCTTACCGGACCTATTTTCCCGTCATTCATCGCTAATCATCTATCAACACTTTCGAACGGCAGTCATTCCTGTACGCGCGATTTCTTGTACTTCAGAATATGGAAACCTTTCTAGTAAAGAGTCTATCTCTTCAGGAGTTCCAACAACCTCTAGCGTAAAGGCATCCGCTGATGTGTCAATTATCCTATAGATGGAATCACTTACCTTATTCAACAACTTCTTGGCATTGTTCGAAAGTTTCACCAATGCTAGCTCACGAGACATCGCTTCATTAGGAGACCATACGTTGACGTCTAGAACGTCTATTAATTTGAGAAGTTGCTTGACAACCTGTTCCACAGTGGATTCATCACCATCAATAGTCAAAGTCATCTTAGATATTTCCTTGTGATCAACTGTCCCTACAGTTATGCTATCTATGTTGAAACACCTGCGACGGATCATGTTGGTTACTTTAAAGAGAACACCTGGCTTGTTTTCAACGATAAAGGAGATTATCTTGGATTGAGTCAAAAGATTGTAGTCTCCTTGCGTCCCCCGTATATGGTATCCTTGAGACTCATCCCGGGCGGCATAAATGGAAAAACGTCTTCTTCAGCAGAAACTGGTACTTCTATCACATTGACAACTTCACTGCGTATGGCATCTTCCAGAGCCTTTGAAAGGTCCTTTAGCGATTCGACACGTATTGCTTCTGCTTCATAGGCCTGAGCTAATTTCACGAAATCTGGTGTCCGAGGATATTTGACTCCTATGTATCGACGATTGTAAAAAAGTCGTTGCCATTGTTCTACTAGGCCCAAGCTATGATCGTTCAGTATTATCGCAGTTATCGGTATTTGTTCTTCCACAGCTGTTCCCAGCGCGTTCTCTGTCATCATAAAGCTACCATCTCCATCAAGGTCTACAACGGGAACATCAGGCCTAGCAACCTTTGCACCTATGGCAGCAGGAAGACCAAATCCCATCGTGCCTAGGCCTGTTGAGGTGATCCATGTTCTAGGCTTGAGCACTTTGTAATGGATTTCTGCCCACATCTGATGTCTTCCTACGCCAGTCGTCATTATGGCTTTAGCTGGTAGGACTTCGCGAAGAGTCTTCATAATCCTTGGTCCAGAGAGCTCATGCTCTGCTTCCGCATAGGCAGGAATATTCGCCAACTGTTCTCTAACCTCCTTTACGCGATCTAACCATGGATATGGAGCTTCTCTCTGACGAAAGCGCCTACACAGGGCTTCATAAATTTCAGCGAGCATTTGCTTCGCATCGCCAACAACATAGACGTCAACGCGTTTGTTTTTGTTAATTTCAGAAGGGTCTGCATCGAGATGTATGATCTTTCCATTCGGCATGAAATCGCTGAAAGTTCCAGTAGATCTGTCCGAGAACCGGACTCCAACAGCTAGGAGGGCGTCACATTCCTGGACTATCTTGTTGGATTCCGCTCTTCCGTGCATCCCCATCGGCCCTAGGGAAAGCGGGTGATCCTCCGGAAACGTACCTTTCCCTTGGAGTGAAGTTATCACGGGAGCCATCAGAAGCTCAGCTATTGCTTGAAACTGCTCTGAAGCATTAGAAATACTGACTCCGCCTCCTCCCCATAGAACCGGCCGCTCTGCACGAGCCAAGATCTCAGCAGCGCGTTCGATCTCAGCGTGATCAAGAGCCAAATGTGCTTTATATCCACGTATCTCCACTTTTTCTGGAAAAACCATTTCCGCCCTATCTGTCTGCACGTCCTTTGGAATATCAATAACGACCGGCCCCGGCCTTCCCGAGGTCGCTACGAAGAACGCCTTCTTGACAGCATCTGGAATGTCACCCGACTGGAGGGGTTGAAATGAATTCTTGGTAATTGATGCAACTACACCCATAATGTCAGTTTCTTGGAATGCGTCACGTCCTATCATGGTTTTTGGCACTTGGCCAGTGATTGCAATGACCGGAGATGAATCCATGTAAGCAGTAGCTATTCCAGTAACAAGATTTGTTGCTCCCGGTCCCGACGTAGCCATACATACGCCAGCTCTTCTGCTTACTCGAGCATAAGCATCTGCCATATGTGCTGCAGACTGTTCATGCCTAACCAATACATGGCGAATGCCACTTTCGTACAGAGAATCGTAGATTGGCAGATTTGCTCCTCCGGGCATTCCAAAGACAGCTTCGACTTTCTCACGTCGTAGTCCCTCAATGAGAGCGTCAGACCCAGACATTTCAACCATAGAGGATAACCTCACACAACTTTTACACACCCCAAGTTCTTAGTAGTCGCAGAACACAAGGGGTGCTACTGCACGGGCAGAAGCACGTCAACCGGGCTTAAAGATAGAATAGGCAAATAGGCCATGCTAACCTGCATCCTTATGCTTTTTCTCTTAAGAAGCATATAAACTTCTCCATACTTCCATGACATTCCTATTGAGAACAACTCCAGGAAAATGTCGTTCCTAATTAGCTGCAGACGGCACCTCGTGCCGAAGAAGATACGAGACGAGCATATTTTGCAATGGCTCCTGAGGAGTACTTTGGAGGCTGTGCCCTCCATGTGCTGAGCCTTGTTTGCATTTCCTCGTCAGATATATTGCAATCAAGCCGCCTGTTGCTAATGTCTATTGTCACCTCGTCACCGTCGCGTATAACTGCCAAAGGGCCCCCCACAGCAGCCTCTGGAGCAACGTGGCCAACCATCAAACCATGTGTAGCACCAGAGAATCTACCGTCAGTGATCAGTGCGATTTGATCACCTAGACCCTGGCCTAGAAGTGCAGAAGTCACAGCAAGCATTTCTCTCATGCCGGGTCCTCCCTTTGGTCCCTCGTAACGTATCAACAGAACGTCACCAGGCCGAATATTTTTCTTCATTATAGTGGCAAATGCATCTTCCTCGCAGTCAAACACGCGTGCCGATCCCGTGTGTTGTAGGTGCTTAACGCCAGCTACTTTGACTACACATCCATCAGGTGCGATATTCCCCTTCAGCACTGCAAGACCGCCATTCGGGCTTATAGGTTGCTCAACCGTTCTTACAATATCAACCTGATCGTGGAACTGGAATTGGGCCATATTTTGTTTCATTGTATTGCCAGTAACTGTAAGTGCGTCACCATCAAGAAGACCTGCATCCAGTAGTTTCTTCATTATTCGTGGCAGTCCTCCTACCTTGTCTAGATCAGCCATCACATATCGTCCTCCAGGCCTTAAGTCCGCAATGTGTGGAGTACGCTGACTGATCCTGTCAAAATCTTCCAGTTTTAGTTCAACGCCGGCCTCATGGGCAATTGACAATAGGTGAAGGACAGCGTTTGTGGAACCTCCAAGAGAAGAAAGAACAGTTACTGCATTCTCTAAAGCAGAATGTGTCAAGATATCCTTAGGTTTTATTCCATTCTCCAAGAGTGTCAATACTGACCTACCAGCATCATGACAAACCTGATATCGCCGAGCATCCACCGCTGGCACAGTCGCACTCCCTGGAAGAGATACACCAAGTGCTTCGCCAAGAGATGCCATCGTATTAGCGGTGTAAAGGCCTCCACAGGAGCCTTCACCGGGACAAGCGCGAACCTCGAGCTCCCTTAGTTGATTCTGAGACATGCTTCCGGCTGAATATGCACCTACTCCTTCAAAGACATCCTGTATTGTCACGTCACGACCTTCGAAAGTTCCCGGAAGGATTGTACCTCCGTAAACAAATATTGCTGGTAAGTTTAGTCTTGCCATGGCCATGATCATTCCGGGCAGACTCTTGTCACAACCCGCGATGGTCACCAGTGCGTCATAGCGATGACCCAAAGTCATCAGCTCGACTGAATCCGCGATTACTTCCCTACTGATGAGTGAGGTCTTCATTCCTTCATGGCCCATGGCGACACCATCGCCAACAGCAATGGTCACAAATTCTCGTGCAGTACCGCCAGCTTCCCTTACCCCTTCTTTTGCTCGTGAAGCAAGTCGGTTCAAGTGGAAGTTGCAAGGCACAGCTTCATTCCACGTATGCGCAACGCCAATGAATGGTCTAGCAATTTCTTCATCACCAAGACCCATCGCACGAAAGTAGGCCCTCTGGGGAGCTCTTTCTATCCCCTGAGTCACTTCCCAACTACGGTGTTTCATTCGCGAGATCTTTTCTTCTTTCTCCCTCGTCAATCCAAATCACATTTTGTTTCACACATATATTAGATTAGAGTTAGCTCTTCTCTACATCCTACTAAAAGGAGAAAACGCTCACCTGAACTGGAAATACACTTTGGGTTCCAAATAATGTGCTAGAGTCTCGAAAGTCATTCTTGCGTCATCAAAAGACAACCAGTAAATTCCTCTGGATGAGAGTTTAATTTCTCATTCATTACGGTAAGCCTTTATTAGAATCAAAGGTGGAGCATACCACTATAGCCGGTGGAACGTTTCCACAAGACTTCAAGAAAATATGAAACAGAAGTCGAGGTCAGTGGCCACCTCATAGACTCGATGATCCTAACGCGTATTTTCGACAGAATCATGGATCTAAAGGGCGAGTTTGAAGTCATCGAATTCCGTATCGGTAAGAGTAACAAAGATCATAGCTACGCAAAGCTGGCAGTCAAAGGAAGGACAGCAGAACATCTTGACAAACTGCTGAAAGAAGTTTATAGCTCTGGTGCCGTACCGACAAAACTTTCGCCTGTGAAATACCGGCCTGCCCCCAAGGATTCAGTCCTCCCTGAAAATTTCTCTAGTACTACAAACCACCCTACTCAAATCTACCTCAATGACCATTGGATTAACATAGAGAAACCAATGATGGACAAGGCAGTAGTCGTCTATCCCAAAGAGAATAGAGCTGTCTGCAAGGCGATTCTTGAAGTTAGAAAAGATGAGTTAGTAGTCGTCGGGGAAGAGGGACTACGTATCACACCCCCAGAGCGTCCACGCGAAGGTGTAGATGTCTTTCAATTCATGAGTAATCAGAGCTCGATTGAAAGACCTACTCTAACTATAGCGCGGAAGATCGCCAGAGACATGCACAGTGTCCACTCTAGCGGTGGAAAGATCGTCGTGGTCCCAGGACCAGCAGTAATTCATACAGGCTCAGGAATGGTTCTAGCTAAACTCATTCGAAAGGGGTATTTCACTGCACTCCTTTCTGGCAACGCGTTAGCAGTTCATGATGTTGAATTATCTCTTTTCGGGACCTCATTGGGACTGGTCCTTGCTGATGGAACAGCATCTGCTAAGGGGTACAGAAACCACATAGCTGCGATAAACGAGATATTCAAGTGGGGCTCTTTGCGCAAGATGGTTCGCGGGGGAGCTCTCAAGAAAGGGGTCATGTATGAGTGCATTGTTGGCAATGTCCCATATGTCCTCGCAGGTTCCATACGCGATGATGGTCCCATCCCTGACGTCCTAACGGACATGGTCGAAGCTCAACAACAGTACAAGGAACGCCTTGCCGACGTGGACATTGTGTTAATGCTCTCAACAATGCTCCACTCAATAGCTGTAGGCAACATGTTGTCATCTGATGTCAAGACCATAGCTGTAGATATCAATCCATCAGTAGTTACAAAGCTTCTAGACAGAGGAACACGCCAGGCCATTGGCATTGTATCAGATATTGCTACTTTTCTCCCGACGCTGGCTAGAGAGTTAGAGAAATTAGAGGGACTAGCAAACAGGCCCTAACCACGAGAATTCAAACATATCAGGTTTTTAAACAGAGACTAGGCTGTAATGCCAGGGTTTTCTATGGCTAAGATTTGGTATGATTCAGAGTTGACTCTTGATCCTATTCGCGGTGAAACTCTTGCCGTTATCGGATACGGGATTCAAGGTCAAGCACAAGCAAGTAATGCGAAGGATTCTGGCTTGAA
>DAEN01000076.1 GCA_002495315.1 Thaumarchaeota archaeon UBA141 | reverse complement strand
TATCTTGCGACGGAGTGGCTATCGCAATCGAGATGGTGGAGAAGGACAGTATGAAATATCCACAGAATAAGAAATCGCTCTGGCCGCAGATCGACTTCGGACGTTGCGTTTTTTGTGGACTTTGCGTCGATGCATGTCCTTTTGATGCATTCTACATGACAAACGAATACGAGCTTTCATCCTATGACCGAAAGGGTCTACTGTTCACTCCCGAACAACTTGCTGTTTCTCCTCCACAGCGTGGAAACGTCACCCTAAAGATCGATGAGAAGAAAGGTGCATATCATGGTTGATGTGATCTTCCTAATTCTTTCAGTTTCTGCGGTCGCAGCCTCTGTAATTGCGTTACAGGCTCGCGAACTCATTTACGGAGCTGTCGCTCTGGGTGTAGCACTCTTGGCAACAGCTGGCCTTTTCGTACTCTTGGATGCACCGTTTGTGGCCATGTTCCAGGTGACGGTTTACATCGGAGCCGTAGTGGTTTTGATCTTGTTTACAATAATGCTAGTCAAGCGGGAACAGTGGATTGGGGGGAGTTACGAGGGGATTAACCCATGCCTCAGCGTTATCGGTGGCATCATGGTTGTTGCAGGACTCATGTACGCGGGCTGGGCTTCAGGCTTGGTCACAATTAACGCCTCTGAAGAGTTTGGGATAACATTTCTCCAGATCGGTAGAGACATGATGAGTGGATATGCACCCGCGCTAATCTTGGCTGCGATCACACTGGCTGCTGCACTTATCGGTGCGTTAACCATGGCTAAGGTGGAAAAAGAGGGATAGATGATGGAGTCTCTACTGAGCTATTTCCTGGTATCATCAATCCTTTTTGGAATCGGCGTCTATGGAGTAATAGCAAAGAGAAATGCCATTCGTATTCTTTTTGCTGTCGAAATTATCATCAATGCGGCCAACCTCAATTTTGTTGCCTTCTCACGTTTTCCACCATCTCCTAACATTCTTGGCCAGACCTTTGCCCTCTTTTCCATAGCTCTTGCAGCAGCTGAAGCCGCGGTTGGGCTAGCGATCATCTTGGTTGCTTTCAGAGCACACGACACCGTTGACGTCTCTCAGCTAAAAAAACTTCGAGGCTAGATGTTGATGATACTACTCGCGCAGGCGGTCTTCTTACCAATAGCTCTGTCACCAATAGCATATCTTCTCGGCAAACGCTTTGGAGCGCGATCAGCTTGGTTCTCGTTTGTAGTCCTTCTTTACGGTACTATTCTGACTCTACTGGCTGGATCAATTAGTTCTGATTACATCGAATCCTATGATTGGAGTCCCCTTGGTACCTTTGGATTAAGGGCTGACGGTCTCAGCATTCCTTTTGCTGCAACAATCTGCATTCTTGCTACTGCCCTAACTGTTTACTCAATACCATACATGACTCATCGGATTAGCGAAGAAGTTTCTAATCTTCCTGAGAATGAGCGAAAAAGTGCTTTCAATTCTAAGATTGGATTGTATTTCGCTTTCTTCCTCCTCTATACTGCAGGCATGTATGGGGCAGTTCTAGCTACGAACTTGATTCAATTCTACATCTTCTTTGAATTGATGTTAATACCATCTTACTTCCTTATTGCGGAATTCGGTTACGGTGATCGGGATAGGATATCTTTCCTTTACTTCCTCTGGACTCATATTGGGGCACTTATCCTTCTAGCTGGGCTCCTCACCATCGCATTCTTCTCTGGTAGCTTTGATTACGCCGGAGTCAGCGACGCCTCAATACCCGGACTTGTCCGAGGATGGGTGGCAGCGGCCATTACGATAGGTCTATTCGTGAAATTGGCTGCCTTCGGATTGCATATATGGCTTCCACATGCCCATGCAGAGGCACCTGCACCCATTAGTGCCCTCTTGTCTCCCGCCATGATTGGTATCGGCGGATATGCATTGATTAGATTCCTGGTCTTCCTATTGCCATCAGTCTATCAAAATATCACCTTTGTTATCGCTATTTGGGGGCTAGTTACGATGATCTATGGTGGTTCGATGGCCCTCGCTCAAGACGATATCAAGCGCGTCTTGGCCTATTCTAGCATTAGCCAGATGGGTTATCTAATCTTCGGTATCTCGACTGCTTCCTATATTGGTATCTCTGGATCGGTATTACATTACGTAAGTCATGGGATGGCGAAGGCGATATTGTTCATGACTGCAGGTGCAATTATTCTCCAGACTGGTGGTATTCGGAATATCAGTAAACTTGGCGGACTGGCCAGCAAGCTCCCATACACTGCCACCGCAGCCTTAATTGGATTTCTGGTCATTATTGGGATTCCACCGATGATCGGCTTCCAGTCCGAATGGATGATCTTCTCTGGCGCTATAACCGGTGCCTTCCACCAGGGATCTTCGCTGCACCTTGCTATTGCGATACTAGCACTTGTTGCTACACCGTTAACGGCTGGATATGCTCTTCTGACAATGAAACGAGTCTTCTTTGGAAAGCTTCCAGATCATTTGAGCTCTGTGAGAGAAGCTTCTCCAATAATCACGGGTCCGCTTCTTTTCCTTGCGTCATTGAGTGTCATCTTGGGAATTTATCCTAGCATTGTTAATGACCGCATTGTTCCGTTATTGTGGATGGTATTGGGAGTGTAGGTTGATTGGCTGAACCTATGGTTCCCTGGCTTGTGTGGATCCTTCCGCTTATCGGAGCAATGCTCACTCCATTCGTCGCAAAAGTGGGTGAAAAGGCTCGAGATTACGTAGCGGTAGCTTTCTCCTTCTTAGCCGCGGTCTTTGCCGCAAGTCTCATTCCCATGGCTCTGGCTGGAGAAATTGTACATTCGCAGGTAGAATGGATACCTACACTTCACATCACTGCTGGCGTACTTGCTGATCCATTGAGTATACTCATGGCAAATGTTGTCGCCTGGATTAGCTTCTTGATAATGGTCTATAGCATTGGCTACATGAAGGGCGAGGCCAACCTAACCAGATATTGGTTCTTCATGAACTTTTTCATAGCAAACATGTTGCTGATCGTCCTCTCGGACAATTTCCTTCAGCTCTTCTTTGGTTGGGAGGGAGTCGGCTTGGCTTCGTATGCATTGATCGGTTTCTGGCATACTGACGAAAAGGAGCGCTGGGTTGGCAAGCCAGGACATCAGGCCTGGAAACTTCCACAAACGTATTCGCCGAGTCACGCCGGCATGAAGGCCCTCGTAACGACTAGGGTGGGTGATATCGCATTTCTAATCGGCATTCTAATGCTATTTGCTTTCGCAGGAACTTTCGACTACGGCAGGTTGGCAGCAGATACCAGTTGGGCTAGAGAGCTTGCGGCTCTTGGGTTGCTTGCTCCGGTAGCAATACTGATATTTGGAGGAGCTATAGGGAAATCTGCTCAATTCCCTCTACATGTGTGGCTTCCTGATGCCATGGCTGGTCCTACAGCCGTTTCAGCTCTCATTCATGCAGCTACGATGGTTAAGGCTGGCGTCTTCTTGGTGGCTCGAGTTGCTCCGATCTTCGTTGTAGCTGCTGGAAGCATCGGACTGATCATGCCATTCTTTGAAACAGTCGCTTGGGTGGGAGCTTTCACTGCATTCTTGGCGGCGACCCAGGCTATGGTGTCTAAAGAGGTAAAAAAAGTCCTAGCCTATTCCACAGTTTCCCAGATCGGGTTCATGATGCTAGCTCTTGGTGTTGCAGGCTTGTCCGGGGATTTTGCAGCAGGCTACACTGCTGGCTTCTTCCATCTAACTAGCCACGCTATATTCAAGGCAGCTCTCTTCATGGGTGCAGGAACACTTCTTCATGCAACCAAGACGAAATATATGGATGAAATGGGTGGGCTTCGTGGTGAGATGAAGATAACCTTCGCTGCCATGGTTATTGCGGCAGCATCACTCTCTGGTATCCCGCCCCTAAGCGGGTTCTGGAGCAAGGATTCGATATTGGGTGCTGTCCTACCCGTTTCTTCTCCCCTCTTCATAATTGCAGTCGTGACTTCTCTGATCACCGTCTTCTACAGCTTCCGGATGATAGGGCTAATCTTCTTTGGTGCAAAGAGCCAACACCTGGAGAAGCTTCAGAAAGAGGGCCATCACGTCCATGAGGCCCCTGCAGTTATGTGGGTTCCTTACTCTATCCTGGCAGCGGCAACAGTGGGAATGGGCTTCGCTGGACTCTTTTTAGAAGGACTCTTGCGCGACACGCTAGGAGGCTATGTTGAACATTTCTATCACGTTCCTACTCTCCATGCGCATGAAGTCATAAGCATCCCAGCTGTAATGTCGTCACTCGTAGTAATTGGTATAGGTGGCTTCCTGGGGTACTACTTCTATATCTCCAGAAGAGGGGATCCGGCCAGAATTATCGAATCTAATATCGTACTGAAGACTCTCTACATGTTCCTTGAAAATCGTTGGTACATAAATGCCCTGTACTACAAGATATTTGTCGACGGTATCCTGCATTCTAGCATTGGACTCTTCAAACGGCTAGAGAAGGGTGTCATAGATCGATCCAGTGACGCCGCTGCCTCTGGTTCAATCCTCGCCGCGGCAGCAGGCAACAAATTCGATGTCCATGTGGTAGACGCTGTAGTTAATGGATCTGCTGGCGCTGGGCAAAAGTTCTCTTCACTGCTCAGGAAGATTCAAACAGGCATAACAGAGCAGTATGCCTTTGCGTTTGCAGTCGGTATCGGTCTGCTCATAATTGTAATGTTCTTGTTGTGATATTGAATTGATCGAATTAGGTTTCCCGATACTATCTGCTCTGATTTTTCTGCCTATGATAGGGTCTGCTGCTGTCTTGGCAATTCGGGGCGCTGGAGAGAAAGTCATCAGATACTTCACCCTGGCCGTTAGTCTCATGGTATTGATTTTGGCTTTGCTTGCTTATTCGCCAGTACTCCAATCCGGTGTGGGAGCTGAATTCAACTACGTTGAAGGGCCAATTACTTGGCTTCCCTCACTAGGAGGTCTGGACTACCTTCTCGGAATGGATGGCATGAGTGCTGTCCTAGTATTGCTGACTGCTTTTCTCTCAGTTCTTGTAATCTTGGGATCATGGGATCTGATCAAAGAAAGGCAGGCCGCCTATTATTTCTTGATCTTGCTCTTTGAGGGGGCTATGATGGGAGTCTTCACCTCCCTAAACCTCGTCCTCTTCTACGTCTTCTGGGAACTGGTGCTCATACCGATGTTCTTCTTCATTGGTATATGGGGAGGTCCACGGCGGAAATTTGCAGCTATGAAATTCCTGATCTACACACACGTAGGGAGTACCATAATGCTACTAGGATTCATAGCCCTATTCCTATTCTCGCCTTCACATAGCTTCAATTTCACCGACCTGGCTGGTCAGATACCATTTTGGCTCCAACTGGTGGCTATGGCTGCTGTTTTTTGGGGATTTGCCGTGAAACTCCCTGTTGTTCCCTTTCATACTTGGCTCCCCGACGCTCACGTTGAGGCACCGGCGCCAATTAGCGTCTTTCTAGCGGGCCTTCTACTGAAGATGGGAGGTTATGGATTCCTCCGATTCAATCTCGGATTGTTTCCGGATGCATCACGAGAATTCGCCTCTTTCTTCATCATACTTGGAATTATCACAATGTTCTACGGTGCGTTCGTAGCCATGACTCAGAAGGACCTCAAGCGTATGATTGCGTTAACAAGTGTGAATCACATGGGCTTTGTATTACTTGGTGCCTTTACTGGTAGCGTGATAGGTATCTCTGGAGCTATCTTTCAGATGTTTAACCACGGTATAGCAATTGGACTACTATTCATGCTTTCTGGATATATTCATGAACAGGCCGGAACTCGCGATATCACCTTGCTTAAGGGATTGCGGAAGAATATGCCGAGAACCGCCGCCTTGCTTGTCATCGGCTCGCTTGCAGCTATGGGTGCTCCTCTCTATAGTAACTTCCTCAGTGAATTCATGGTCATAGTGGGCGCGATCTCCACTGACGTTCGCTATGCAGTCCTTATGCTAGTGCCGTTGATGACAGTTGCCTACTTCCTTTGGATGATTAGGCGCTCCGTTACTTCACAACCCACTGAAATCCGCAAGCACGACTTGGGCAATCGCTCTACTCTGGCACTAGTGATGTATATCATCCCGCTCATTTTGCTCATCATATTCCCATTTCTAGTCCTGAATGTGGTAGATCCTCTGGCCACGGTATATGCCAATTCCTTCTTGGGGGTTACGCCTTAGATGACTACACCATATATTCTGATGGCTCTTCTAGGAGGGGCAGCACTACTCCTTCCCGTACTGCAAGCAACAACCGTGGAGAGATTCACTAGACGAAGCGCTGGTTACTTCACCATTGCAGTCCTACTCGCTGCACTTGCCATTGTCTTGTACCCTGTTGTGTCATTCACTGCTGAATCTGGAGGTCCTACTAGTGCTGTGTTCAAGAGCGATCTCATGGCCCTATTCTTCGGCGTAGCTGTTCTTCTAGTGGCAATATTCGTCACTATTACTTCCCTTGAATACCAGCAAGATGATCCTAACATCTCGATTTTCTATTCACTCATTCTATTCACTTCACTTGGAATGACGATGTTGGCCTTTGCTGTCGACTTGCTGATGATCTTTGTTGCTTGGGAACTCATGGGTTTGCCCACCTTTATTTTGGTAGGTTTTAGAAAGAAGGATCCAGCATCAAGTGAAGCTGCGGTTAAGTTCTTCATACTTGGTGCGCTTTCCTCAGGGATACTACTCTACGGCATCTCGCTTCTTTATGGTGTCGCGGGTAGCACTAATCTGTATGCAGTTGTTGACGCAATGTCCACTCTAAGCCCTGCTCTGATGCCGATGGGGGTAGTTGCCATTGCTTTACTTATTGCTGGATTTGGCCTAAAACTTTCTGCAGTCCCCTTCCATATGTGGATCCCTGATGCATATGAAGGCGCTCCAACTACAGTAAGTACTCTGTTAGCTGCTGGCACCAAGAAAGCAGGATTTGTGGCTGCTATTCGTGTCTTCCTTATCTCTCTGCCGCTCTTCCAGATGGATTGGACGGTAGCCTTCGCTGTACTTGCGGTCCTGACTATGACCTTGGGTAACGTCGCTGCACTTACGCAGCGTAGTATGACGAGACTACTGGCATACTCCAGCATAGCTCATGCCGGTTACATTTTGATGGGACTGGCTGTAGCACCATTCACTTCACTAGGAATTGTGGGTGCACTCTTTCATGTCCTAAATCACTCCGTGATGAAATCATCTGCTTTCATTGCAGCTGCTCTAGTGGCCTACAAGGCAGTTGGTACTCATCTTGATTCTTACAAAGGTCTTGCACTGCGTATGCCTTTCACAGCGATTGTTCTTACTATAGCGCTTCTAGCGTTAGCTGGTGTTCCTCCACTCAATGGGTTTTGGAGCAAGTTGGTCATATTTGCGGCTGCTGTTGAGGGGTGGCCTGGTGTATGGTGGGCACCTTGGTTGGCTCTGGCAGGAATTCTCAATAGCGCGTTTTCCTTAGGATACTACGGATGGATCATAAAGCGAATGTACCTTGACGAGCCTGGCCAGACATCCAAAGTAATCGAGCCAATAATTTTCAGAATAGCTCTATTCATTGGGGTTCTGATCATCATTATTACTGGGATATACCCTGCACCAATCTATGAGTTCGCACGTATGGCCGCCGCGAGTCTCTAAACGGATCTAGTGATCGAAAAATCCGCTAGTTCCGACAGGGACTCCTTTGCCGTGCTTTGTCGTAGTTCACTTAGTCTCGATTTGGCCAGTTCCGCATGTGTCTCAGACATCTTTCTAAGATATGCAATGTTATTGGAATCAGCTTCATTCTCTATGATGATGGCCTTTGTCATCTTTCCATCTTTGTTATAATCTAAGACGTCGTCTTGAATCTGATAGCCAATTCCTAGCTGTAGACCGTAGTCCGAAAGAGCTGCAATCTCTGCGTCGGTTCCGCCACCAATAATTGCACCCATCTTAGCGGCAGTCTGGAAAAGCGAAGCTGTCTTTTTAGATACCGTTTCAATGTATTCGTCCCAACTGATTCGTTGAACTGTTGGGTCCATTTTGAGTTCCAGAAACTCTCCCTCGCACATTCTGAGGGCAGCGTTTGATAGCTCTTTCGCAATCCTTGGATTCTCACATCTTGAGGCTATATCAAGAATCATTCCAAAAACAAAATCGGCCGTCAGCAGTGATGCTCCGTTGCCATACTTGATATGAAACGCGACTCTGTCTCTTCTAGATTCTTCATCATCGATGATGTCGTCGTGGATTATTGACTCTGTATGCAAAAGTTCGATCGCGACTGCAACAAGTGAAGAATCTTCATTCCCAGAACCAACCGATTCGCTGGCTAGCATCAGGATAACAGGCCGTATGCGTTTTCCACCTTCAAGTGCGTATAGGAGTGGCTCATAGAATGGTGACCAGGAGTAACGCTTTATCTCCTTCGCAAGGGCAGTTTCGGTTCGGGAGAACTGATCGGTAGTCTTTAACCTGAAGGATTCTATGAGAGCAGCGTCTCGGATTACCACTTAAGGAGCAACCTCGGAAGGCTTTGTGAATTGACGCTTGTGTTGTTATTTAATTCTTTATTCACTCCACCTTTACATCCTGTGAGTTACGGAATGGTTATTATGGATGCCTGTTCATTGTCTGGCTAGATTCTTAGCAGAGGTCGTAACCTTTGGGGAAGTTTTTACCTCTCGAAAAAGCGGTGAAGAATATAGTCGTTGACGGGGCCACAATAGCCTTTGCCGGCTCGGGTGGTCGTGCTTCTTACTCTTTCGCTTATGAGCTTATTCGTCAACACATTCAACATTTGACCTTTTGTTCGGCTGGTACTGGGGCAGTAATTTTGGATTTGCTGGCTGGAGCCGGCGTTGTTGACCGTGCTGAAATTGCTTTCACTTTAACCAATAGTAGAAACGTTAGACGTATAATCGAAGGGCATCGGTCGCGTCGACTAGCAATTGAGGACTACTCCAATCTGGCGATGTCTTTCCGGTTTATGGCTGCAGCACTGGATCTGCCATTCATGCCTATTCGGTCTTTACGTGGAAGTGACATAGAACGACGTCGAGGTTTTGTTGGGGATCATAAGATCAAGGAAGTCATGTCTCCGTTTTTGAGTGAAAGAGTAGCTCTTGTGCCGCCTTGCAGTCCAGATGTAGTAGTAATGCACGCACAGGAGGTAGACGAGGATGGTAATGTCAGGGTTGTTGGTCCTGTGGGATCTGACGATTGGACTCTAAAGGCAGGGAAGAAAGTTATCATCACCGCTGAAAAACTAATAGATTCTAAGATTACCAGGAAGGATCCAAATAACTCCTTTTTTCCGGGTATCCGCGTAGATGCGGTAGTTATCGTCCCATGGGGCGCCCATCCATCAGCTCTACCAAGATTCTACCGTTCTGACTACGAATTCCTAAAAGAGCTAAACCAGAGATCCGATTCGGATAGGTCCTTCAGAAAATGGTTGGATGAATGGGTATATGGTACAAAGGACCATGCATCATATGTGGCGAAACTGGGAAAGACTAGGTTGCAAACACTGAAGTCTGTGACGTCCTTCAAGTCTGGATAGACTAGAGAGATCAAATTGACCCGCGTTGATTACAAAGCAGTCATGCTAATAGCTGCTGCTCGGAGGATCTCGAAGGGAAACGAAGTCTTCGTGGGAATGGGATTGCCTATCATGGTTGCAATGTATGCTCAAAAGTCTCATGCCACACACAGCGTACTCTTGAATGAATATGGCATCGTGGATCCCATGATGCACGAAGCTATCGAGGTTGCGGATCCTGCCTTCGGTGAAAGAAGCGCGCAACTGTGTAGCATGATAGATGCACTCGGATGGCTTCTTCGTCGAGCAGATATCGCAGTTCTGGGTGCCGCACAAGTAGATCGTTATGGTAATAGTAACTCTACAGTCATTGGTGACTACCGCAAGCCGAGTCTTCGGATAGCAGGGAGCGGTGGTGCGAACGATATTGCTAGTTTGGCCCGAAGTTTTGTATTAATCATGGATAAGCAAAGACCAGGGAAGATGCCAGAGCGTGTTGATTATCTTACCAGTCCGGGTTTCTTAGATGGTCCTCAAGCTCGAGAACGTTGTGGTCTACCCGGGGGCGGCCCCGAGGCAGTATATACCGACAAAGCCGTCTACAAGTTTCATCCAGTCACTAAGGAGTTGTTCGTCCAATCACTTCATCCAGGTATAACTCTGGCTGATGTCAGAAAAGATACTGGTTGGAAGATTTCAGCTGCTCCAAAACTGCTTAGAACACCTCTCCCTACGCCAGGAGAGCTTCGGTTACTTAGATCTCTAGATCCGAATCACGTCTACCTTGACTGAGTTACAGTCTTACCTTCCTTGGACTTGGAACGTCCAACGAGCTCATAGGTCCAGAAAGGTCTCCCTTCCACGAGCCCTACATTCTTCCTCGTGACTTTCAGTCCGTATGACAGATCCTTGTACTTCGATCCTATGATGCGGCCGAGCATTCGAAGACCATTGCTGAGCTCTATTGTACAAATGAGTTCTGGGTGTTGACTATTTCCAATGTAAGATAGAGAATATGCTATTATCTGTCCTCCCTTCGGGAGCTCCCTCCAAAGAACTTGATCGGATAAACACTTTGTGCAGACAATCATTGGAGGCCAGTTAAAGTGATGACATCTCTTGCATTTAGTACTCAGGAGTTTTCCTTTTTCTAATCCATCGAAGAATCGGTAGATGCCACTTTGCTTCTTGTTTTCCCAAGGGTACCTGTTTGGTTGTTTTCTAGTGGCTATTTCTACCATATATTATCACGTTTCCAGTGGACACTGATGCAGATAGATTCAAAGTTAGACCGTTCTCGACTCGTCCTACTTGTCGCTTTCCTGCTGTGCCTCTGAATTGTGCGAGTATCTCTACGGCTTGTGCGACGCCTGTTGCGCCTATGGGGGGACCGACACCAATTAACCCGCCATGAGTATTCACCGCAACCTTGCCTCCGATCTCTGATTGGCCTTGTTCGATGAATCGTCCTCCTTCTCCTTTCCTAGCAAAGCCGAGATCTTCGTACTCGATGATCTCATTTATTGTGAATGCATCATGCAACATGGCTAGATCGATCTTGTTAGCTTCCACACGCGCAGTTTGATATGCTTCTTTTGCTGCTATCTTCACACACGGCCAAGTCACGTATTCTGGATTTACGTTTCCGAAGGTAGCTCCTTGAGACGACTCGCCCAATCCTTTGATCCAAACAGGAGTATCTGTAAGGCTTCGAGCTTCATCTTCTCCAGCAAGAATGACTCCTGCTGCGCCGTCAGATTTCGAGCAGCAGTCATATAGTTTCAGGGGTGTCACAACATGTCTCGATGACATTACTTCATTGAGAGTTATTGGTTTCTGGAAATGAGCAAAGGGATTCATGGAGGATAGGCGGTGATTCTTCACGGAAATTAGAGCTAGTTGTTCTTCGGTTGTTCCGAACTTTTCCATGTGTTTCTGTGCATAGACTGCTCCCCATGCAGCTGGCATCAGGACTCCACCTCGGGTGAAATCCCACTCCAGTAATGGTACGGTCTGTCTGTGACACATTTTTTCGACTCCTAGAACTAACACTTTGTTGATTAGTCCGGAGGAAATCAGGCTATAGGCTACCGTGATTGCTGTCCCACCAGAACTGCATAGGTTTTCAACCCGTGTAGCGATCTTTGGCTTAATTCCCAGAATTTCTGAAGCTACTGCTGCAAGGTAAGGTTCTTCGTCTGCAGTAGCAACTATTACTCCATCGATTTTCTCTGGGGATAATTCGGGTAAGTCTTCAAGAGTGGCCTTTCCTCCCTCAGCTGCCAAGTCTCTCCATGAGGCTTCTCGCTTGCCAAAGCGCGCGAGTCCTCCTGCAACTAGTGCAACTCTATTCAAGTTTGATCAACCTCTTCTAGTGTCGAGTTATTTAATTTCCTTCATCTCAGAAAGGAACCAAGAGTAAACTTCAGAGATTCTACGGGATCATTGTCAGCGGAATTGAACTGTAGTATGGGTAGATCGACTCCCTCGTGACGATACGCAGCGAGCTTCTGGCGCGCCGTAGATGGTGATCCTGTGATTGCCAATGCGTCAAGTAGCTTATCAGATACTTGTTTTCGAGCTCCTTTGTGATTTCCTGATTGCCATGCTTTCCAGATGAGTTCTGCTTCGTCTGAGAAGCCATTTGTTGCAAGCATCTTGTTATAAAATCTTCCAACACCTGCATAGAACGCTATTACTCGTCTTGCTCTCTCTGCTGCGGCTTCTTCATCATCTGCAATGCAAGTGACTATTACACATGCAATCTTGACAGAGTGTGGGTCCCGTGAAGAAGCCCTGGCGCTTTCTTTCACAGCAATGACCGTATTCTTTACTGCTGAAAGAGGGCGGAGGAAAAGTAATACTCCATCAGCTAGTCTGCCTGCTAGTGAGGTCATTTTCGGTCCCAGTGCCGCAATGTAGATTGGAACTTGTGGCCTAGGTGATCCCGTGATTAGTCGAAAATTCTGAATGGAGGTGGTTTTGCCTATGTAATTTACCACGTCTCCATGTAGAATTTGTCGGATGACGTTGACATAATCTTCCATTCTGGCCATGGGATTCTTGAATTCAGATCCATGCCACTTCTCTGTTATTTCTGGTGTGCTCGTCCCCAGGCCAAGAATGAATCTTCCTGCGGAAGCTGTATCCAATGTTGCAGCTGCCATGGCAAGTTGAGTCGGAGAACGAGAAAAGACATTTAGAATTGCGGACCCCAATTTAATTCGATCCGTCATGGCCGCCATTGAAGACAACGCCACCGTAGCGTCTATCTCTCTTGCCTCTGGTAACCAGATTGAATCAATCTTCTGTAGCTCTGATGTCGATGCGCACTGCAAGAGATCCCTCAATGAAAGGTTTTGGCCGAGGCTTACTCCAATTATCTCACCCTGAGTCAATGCGAATAAAGAGCACCTGAATTCAACTTTTAAGCGCGATGGAGATAAGAGATCACTGTCTCTAGTGTCATAGATAACTCAGTAAAGGACGGTGTCTGACAGTACTGATATTTCAGCACCCAATAACATATCCCTCGCGCCTGGGATCCGCTCCTCCAATTAGGACTCCATTCTCCTTTCTGTTTATGATTTGTGCGCCTCCAAAGCTCCATGGATCAACTGTAGCGACTTTGTGTCCCTTCTTTTGCAGAGATGCCACTATAGCTTCATCGATTCGGTTTTCTAGAAGGAGCTGGTAAGGATTAGATTCCTCCGTAGGATTTGTTCCCGGTCTACTACTCCAACGAGGAGCTTCGATGGCGGTCTGTACATCCATCTCGAAATCGATCATATTGCAGATTAGCTGAAGATTGATCTGTACTTGATCATCTAGCCCCGGAGTACCGCCTGATATATGAAAACGTCCATCATTGAGAACTATGAATGTGTTTAGCGTGTGTATCGGTTTCTTACCTGGCTCCAGGCTATTAGCGCGATTTCCCTCAAGGTTCGAAGCTACCAAGCGGTTGTTCATCAATATTCCCGTTCCATCTACTACGGTACCGGAGCCAAATGCGTAAAAGATGCTCTGGATAAATGATGAAGCGTTTCCCTTACGATCACAGATTGTAAAGTAGGTGGTGTCTCCTCCTTTGGTATTGATCGAGCCAGGGGCAACCTTTTCGTTATTTGCCCGATCAAGACTGATTCTTTCTCGTTGCTTTGCGGCATGTTCTTTGGATGAAAGCGTTTCGACTGGGGTGGAGTTAAAATCAGGATCAGCAAGGTAGGCTAGCCTATCTGAAAAAGCCAGTTTCTTTGCTTCAACCATCAGGTGAATGGCCTCAGCTGAGTTATGTCCCATGCTGGTGAGATCGAATCCTTCAATGATGTTTAGCTCTTCAAGAAGGATGATGCCTTGGGATACTGGAGGTTGTTCAAAAATCTCAAAGCCTTGGTACGTGCTCTTTATAGGATCTCTCCATGGAGTACGGTAGTCGCGCAGGTCTTGACTATCCAATAGTCCTTCATTCTCGGCGAAGAACTTAGCTATTGATTCAGCTATGCTACCGCGATAGAACGCCTCACATCCTTCCTTGGCAATTTTCTGCAACGTTTTCGCAAGGTCTGGCTGAACCAGGATCTCTCCAGGTATTGCAGAGCGACCCGAAGGTGCAAATATCTTAGTCGCAGACGGATTTAATCTATTGCGTTTGAGTGCTTCATCAATATTATTGACAAGTCCCGGATAAAGTGGGAAACCATTTAGTGCCAAATCTATAGCAGGTGCAAGGAGGTCGGCAAGACTCTTCGTTCCAAGAGATTGATGTATTTCAGCCCAGGAAGCTACAAGTCCAGGAACAGTGGAAGGAAATAGGCCAGTTTCTGGAATGAATTTGTGTCCACGCGAAAGAAAGAACTGTCTAGATGCAGCTCTTGGTGCGGGTCCGCTTGCATTGAGGGCCTGAATTTTACCATCTTTTTCCTGATGGAGAAGACAGAAAGCATCTCCGCCAAGCGAGCACATGTGAGGCCTCAAGACAGTCAGAGCTGCTGACGTCGCGATCGTCGCATCGAAAGCGTTTCCTCCGCTCATCAAGACCCGGGCTCCAGCCATCGAGGCCAGAGGGTGACCAGAGGCAACCATTCCTTCTCTACTCATTACATTAGGCCTGTGAGCGGTCCGATCTACCATTGTCGTACACAAGCTGGTTTGCTATGATATAAGATTCAAGGAGATGTGGGATGTTGATCGGTTCTAACTATTGGCATATCATAGTAGATTTGATGATGACCTATTTCCTTCGCAGTAGTCACGAAATCCAGAGTAGCTTATACTTATTATACGTGGACGAGGACAACAAAATTTGCCGTCATGGCTGGTCATGAGTCCGAGAGGAACATTTCCTTTCTTGGAGAGGGAGAGAACAAGAGTCTTCTCGGCGGCAAGGGCGCTGGACTATCTGCTATGGTGAAAATGGGACTTCCAGTCCCACCAGGCTTCACGATAACGATTGATATGTGTCGCCAGTACTATGAGAATGGGCAAAAGCTTCCAACTGGTCTCATGACTGAGGTCCGTAAAGCAATCACAACTCTTGAACAGATGTCTGAAAAGAAGCTTGGTGACAAGGAAAACCCACTACTGATTTCAGTCCGTTCAGGTGCAGCTGTCTCGATGCCAGGGATGATGGACACAGTTCTCAACCTCGGCTTGAACGATGAGACAGTTGGAGGGCTAATATCCTTAACACGTGATGCTCGTTTTGCTTATGATTCTTACAGGCGCTTTGTTCAGCTCTTCGGAAAGATTGTTTTACAAGTCGATGAGGCGTCATTTGAGCGTAGGCTGACTACGGTCAAGGAACAAGCGAACGTTTCCTTTGACCATGAGCTTGGTGAAGACACTCTACGGATGCTTGTTACTGACTTCAAGAAATTGTGTCGCGAAAAGACAGGCAAGGATTTTCCAGACGATCCTTATACACAATTACAGGCAGCTATTGAGGCAGTCTTTCGTAGCTGGATGGGAAAGCGAGCGATGGACTATCGTAGAGAATTCAAGATCACTCCGGAAATGGCTGATGGTACGGCAGTTAACATTGTTGTCATGGTTTTTGGGAACCTCGGTAACGATTCTGCTACAGGTGTTATATTTACACGCGACCCCGTTACTGGCGACAAGAAACTGTATGGTGATTATCTTATCAACGCTCAGGGTGAAGATATCGTGGCCGGAATCCGTAATACACAGCCCATCAGGGCTCTCGAGAGCGAGTTACCTGAATCATATCGACAACTAGACAAACTTGCCAAGAAACTAGAAGATCATTACAAAGAGCCTCAAGATGTGGAGTTTACTATTGAGAAAGGGAAACTGTATTTGCTCCAAACACGGGCAGCAAAGATGAATGCACTTGGCGTCATCCGATCCACAGTTAGTATTGCAAAGGAGGGATCCATAACTCAGTCAGAAGCTATTCAACGCGTCACTCCGGAACACCTGGAGCAAGTTCTTCACAGACGCGTCGATCCTTTGGCACAGAAGGAAACCATTGCTCATGGTGTACCTGCGTCTCCAGGCGCAGCTGCGGGAACTGTTGTCTTTGACGCAGACGAGGCGGAAAGACAAGCCAAAAGAGGAACAAAGGTCATTCTAGTTCGTGAAGAAACCAAACCTGAAGATATTCATGGTTTCTTCGCCGCTGAAGGCGTCTTAACTACCAGAGGAGGCAAGACGAGTCACGCGGCTGTTGTAGCAAGAGGGATGGGAAAGGCATGTGTTTGTGGATGTTCGAACATTGTCATTAATTCTTTGGAGCGATTCTTCAAGACTGGGGATAAGATCATCCGCGAGGGTGACTCCATTACCGTCGATGGTACGGCTGGGACTGTGTACCTTGGGCAGGTTCCGACTGTTGAACCCGAAATTACTCCTGAGATGGATGAACTTCTTGGATGGGCAGATCAAGTCCGTCGTTTGGGAATTCGCGCCAATGCAGACACGCCAGAATCAGCAACCCTTGCCCGACGGTTAGGTGCAGAGGGAATAGGTCTATGTCGCACTGAAAGAATGTTCAATCATCCCGATCGTCTTCCGATAGTTGTAGAAATGATCCTCTCTCAAAACAGGGATGAACGAATCAAGGCATTAGACCGTATAATGGCTCTTCAAAAAGGAGACTTCAAACTAATCTTGCAGGTAATGAGCGGCTTACCTGTCACAATCCGTCTGTTGGACCCTCCTCTGCACGAATTCCTTCCAAGCATAGAGCAATTATTGTTGGAGATTCAGAAGATGGAGACCGCAGGATCTTCTCCAGTACTCATAAAGGAGAAACGCGGAATCCTGGAAAAGGCACGTGGTCTTTTTGAGACTAATCCTATGTTGGGTCATCGTGGTGTCAGACTCGGGATAACCTCTCCAGAGATCTATGAAATGCAAATACGTGCAATTGGCGAAGCCGCTGGGGAATTGATGAAGGAAGGCGTTGATGTTCGCCCACAAATCATGGTTCCTCAGGTCGGGATTACTGAGGAAATAGAAGCTATACGAGAGATCTATGGGCGAATCAAGTCTGAAGTCGAGGCGAGATTTGGTGTGAGTCTGAAGATCAAGTTTGGAACTATGATGGAAGTGGTAAGAGCCTGCCTAGTGTCAGGAGAGATAGCAAAGAAGACGGAGTTCTTCAGCTTTGGAACAAACGATCTAACTCAAGGAACGTTCAGTTTTAGTCGAGAAGACGCTGAAAACAAGTTTTTACCGGATTACGCTGCGAAACATATTCTGGATGACAATCCCTTCCAGGTTATTGACGAAGACGGTGTAGGCCGCTTGATACAACTTGCGGTACAGGAAGGCAATTTGACCAATCCTAAGCTCGAGGTCGGTATCTGCGGTGAGCATGGTGGTGACCCACTCTCAATTGATTTCTTCCATCGAGCTGGTCTCACCTATGTCAGCACCTCGCCTTATCGTATTCCGATCTCGCGCCTTGCAGCGGCCCAATCTGCCCTTTTGAGTAAGCAGAAGAAGTAGTATTGTGGTCCCTATTGATTAATAATTGATTAGCTTTGCCATCTTCTTCCCTGTCACAGGTTTAACAACTAAAACGGCCTACCGGGGACGATCGGGTGGATCGTATCAAAAGTCAGTTGACCTAGCCTTGATGTCTAGCAAGGAGTACCGCTAAAAGCAAGATCAATCTGTGTGATATTGTCTAAGATGAAGAATTATGACGTAATAATCATTGGAGGTGCTTCTGCAGGCCTGACTGCTGCCCTTTACACAAGTCGACAAGCGTTGAAGACCCTCGTGCTGACCAAAGATATCGGAGGTCAAGCTCTCCTCACTGATAGTATCGACAACTATCCTGGCTTCGAGCATATTGGCGGTTTTGATCTTATGAGCAAGTTCCAGGAACAGGCCAGATCCTACGGGGCTGAATTTCTGTATCAGGAAGTTGTTGAGATCATGGAACACGAATCTGGCGGCTTTGCAACAAAGACGGTCAACGATGAATATTCTGCAAGTTCTCTTATACTGGCCTTTGGTAAGACGCCTCGCGACCTGAACGTGCCCGGTGAACAAGAGCTCAAAGGACGAGGTGTTTCATACTGCGCTGTCTGTGATGGGCCTCTGTTCAGACAGAAGAAAATCGCTATAATTGGAGCTGGAGAGCCCGCATTAGACGCTGCGACCCTTTTGAGACCTTTGGCATCTAAGGTAAATGTTGTACACCGAACAGATCGATTTGTGGGTAATGAAGAAAGTATTAACGCATTACAATCCGAGGAGAATGTCGAATTCATCGGTAGTTCTGCTATTAAGAGCATCAATGGATCCTCCAAGGTGGAATCTATCACGATAGAAGACGTGAAGTCAAAGTCTCAACGCAATTTAGATATTGACGGTATCTTCGTGGAGATGGGGTATATTGCTAAGACTGATTTCGTGGGAAAAGTTGTTCAGCTTAACAATAGCGGGGAGATAGTTGTAGATCGAGAATGCGCTACTTCGCGCCGTGGGATATTTGCCGCCGGCGATGTGACTGACGTTCCTTACAAACAGGTTGTTACGTCTGCGGGGCAAGGTATGATCGCGGCACTATCGGCATACAATTATATTCAAAAGCTTCGAGGGAAATCTGCCGTCAAGACTGATTGGAAGTCTGTTGTTAAGAAGAAAGAATAGATGTTTAGTCTGGGGATGGATTGGATCGCATGTCTTTTTCTAGACTCTTTCTCTTTCGATTTTGCTATGCCACCATTCCTGTTACCTGATTCGGTTGCCGTATAGTTGGCCTTTCGTCCTTTTGAATTATCGGCCTTTGTTTCTCTATATCTTAGCTCTAAGATGTAAATCTCAATCAGCTCTAACTAAATGCTTCGAAGTTGTCACCTAATAGATGAGCGGCGATCTTGAGCTCCATTATTTCATCGGTGCCCTCATAGATTCTGCTAGCTCGAACGTCTAGGTAGTGTCTGCCCGGGCTGCACAGAGTGGAGTAACCAAAACCGCCAAAGATCTGTAGCGCATGATCGGCCGCTCTGTACGCCGCCGATGACGCAACTTTCTTGGCTAGTGAGATCTT